>SYFY01000191.1 GCA_005799745.1 Gammaproteobacteria bacterium | reverse complement strand
CTGGTGATCTGGACCACCACGCCGTGGACATTGCCATCCAATCTCGCCGTCTGTGTGGGACCGGACATTGAATACGTGCGGGCCTTTGACCCCGCGCGCAATCAGCGGTTCTACATTGCAAAAGAACGTCTGGTTGCTTATCCGGGGCTCACGATTGAAGCATTGTGTCTGGGTCGCGATCTGGTAGGCCGTCGCTATTCGCCGTTATTTCCCTATTTTGCGGCGGAAAAACAAAGGGGTGCTTTTGTGGTGGTCATGGACGACTACGTCACTACCGAGAGCGGTACGGGTCTGGTGCATCAAGCACCCGCGTTTGGTGAAGACGACCATCGTGTTGTGAAGGCTGCCGGTATCGAGGCCATGGTCTGCCCGGTGACGCTTGAAGGCCGATTCACTGATGAAGTATCGGATTACGCAGGTCAACACGTTAAAGATGCTGACAGCGCAATCATTCGTGTGCTCAAGGATCGAGGACTTCTCTACCGCCATGACACGATCACTCACAGTTATCCCTTCTGTTACCGGTCCGACACGCCGTTGATCTATCGCGCGATTCCTTCGTGGTACGTACGGGTCAGCTCCATGCGTGACAAGCTGATCAACGCCAATCAACAAATTCATTGGGTACCCGATCACCTTCAGGAGGGGCGTTTCGGTAACTGGCTTGAAAATGCCATCGACTGGGCGATCTCCCGTAATCGTGTCTGGGGTACACCCATTCCGATCTGGATCAACGATGTCACAGGCGGTCAACGCTGCATTGGCTCACTCGATGAACTTGCTGCGTTGACCGGCACTCGGTTGACAGATCTGCACCGTGAACACGTTGATCCACTGACCTTTACACTGCCTGGCGAAGCGGGGGTCTACCGGCGTGTTCCGGAAGTGCTTGATTGCTGGTTCGAATCCGGTTCGATGCCTTACGCGCAGCTGCACTATCCCTTCGAGAACCGCTCGCTCTTCGAAGCGGGTTTTCCCGCGGAGTTTATTGCTGAAGGGCTCGATCAGACCCGAGGCTGGTTCTATACGCTCACGGTGCTCGCGGCCGCACTGTATGACAAACCCGCGTTCCGTAACGTCATCGTCAACGGCATGGTGCTCGCTGAAGACGGCAAGAAGATGTCGAAGCGACTGCGCAACTACACGCCTCCAGATGAGCTGATGGAGCAATACGGCGCTGACGCTCTGCGTCTGTATCTCATCACGTCCGGTCTGGTGCGCGCAGAGGAACAGCGGTTCAGCGATAGCGGTGTACGAGATATGGTCCGCCGAGTTTTGTTGCCTTGGTACAACGCCTTTTCGTTCCTGCGAACTTATACGGAGATCGACGGCTGGAAGGCGTCCCCTACTGCAGCACCTGCCACCAACATTCTTGATCAGTGGATCACCTCGAGGTTGCAGACACTGAAGTCAAACGTTGGAGCGGAGATGGCGGCGTATCGACTCTATGCCGTTGTGCCACAGCTGCTCGACTTTATCGAAGATCTCACGAACGGCTATATCCGGTTGAACAGGCCGAGGTTCTGGGAGGAGGGACTCTCGGCAGACAAAGAAGCGGCCTACCAAACGCTCTACGGTGTATTGCGCGAACTCTCCGTGATCATGGCGCCGTTTGCACCGTTCCTGTCGGATTGGTTGCATCGTGAGCTTGGGGCATTTTCAGGTTTCGGCGATGAACAATCCTCCGTACACCTGTGTCGTTATCCGCTCGCTGACGGCACGCTGCAAAGACCAGACCTCGAAGAAGCGGTCGCTTTGATGCAGCGTGTGGTGTTGCTCGGAAGGCAGAAACGCGAGGCCGAAAAGATCAACCTGCGAACGCCGCTTGCCACATTGACGGTGATTGGTGAGCGCGCAGCGCGACTCGCATCAATCCCCGAGCTGGCGGAATACCTGCGCCGGGAGCTCAACGTGCAGGACGTTCGTTTTGACACCAACGAGGCAGCGTGGATAGAGCTCATCGCCAAGCCCAACTTCCCGTTGCTGGGTAAACGTCTCGGCAAACGGATGAAGGAATTCCAGGGGCTCATCGGCGGACTGTCACTGGAAGCCATTCGCACTTTGCGAGCTTCCGGCGCGGTCGAAGTAGGTGGCGAGAGCTTCTCGCTGGTCGAGATTGATGTGCAGCAACGCACAAGGGCTGGGGCAAACATCATTTCCGACTCGGTGATTGCCGTTGATCTCGACTGCACATTGAGCGACACGCTGATTCGTGGCGGTTATGCGCGGGAAATCGTGCGGTCTATACAGCGTGCACGCAAAGCGAGTGGGCTGCGTGTATCCGACCGGATCCGTGTGCGGTATGCCGCCGCGAGTGCACTGATCCAGACGCTTGACGAGCATGCTACATACGTCTGGAGCGAGACACTGACTGTTGAACCTTCGGCCGATCCGGGTGCGGACCGGTTCGTTGAGGACATCGATGGGCATCGTTTCGCGTTCAGTGTGGAGAAGGTTGCCTAGATCGATCCGCACTACCTTTTGGTCACGACAAGGAGATTCAAATGCCGGATCGCCTCTTTGTACCTGCGCACGAAGGTTCCCGTGTCGATCATCTCGGTACTTATCAGCGAGTACTGCCGGTTTCCCTCGAACGAATGTTCGAGAACACGATCGACTGGGAACACTTGCCGTGGCTGCATCGATCCTCGTTTTCAGCGATCGCCTGTGAAGATGCAGGACCTTGGGGTTGGCGTGCGTGGGTAAAAAACTCGCACGGTGCCGATTCGCTCCTTGAGCTGAGACTCGATACCCGCCAGCGCCGCTGGGTGACGCGTACCCTCGAAGGCGCGGGTGCCGGAGCGGAGATTTGGACATATGTTGTTGAACGTGGTCCGCAGAGCATCGAAGTGGTGATCGATTTCTTCGTGCCGGGAATCCCGGAAGCGTCACGCCAAAAACTTGGTCAAACGTACGCCCGCATTTACGAAACGCTCTACGACGAAGACGTGATGATGATGGAGGGTCGGCATCGGGTTCTGAACGAGCGGATCCCTCCCCTCGAAAAGGACGTTAGACCTCGTCTGCTGGGAGCCCCGGAAACTCTTCGTTTCCCTCACCGGGTTGGATACGCGGGCCGTCCGCTGTTGATCTGGAAGCTGAAGAGTGGATTTCACGTAACAGCTGCACGATGTCCCCATCAAGGGGCGGAATTGGCAGGCGCGGATGTGGAAGGCCATGAAGCGACCTGTCCCTGGCATGGGTATCGGTTTGACCTCGTCTCAGGGGAGTGCCCCGGAAACTCAACGCTGACGGTTGCGACCGCATTTAGCGCATGGCTTGAGTCGGGAAACCTCTGGGTGGGATGGCACAAGGATCATTAGCGTCAGCGTCTATAGATCGTCGCTGGGGCGGGTCGCTTTTTTCGGGTACCAGAGGATTTGGCAGAAATGAGGCTGAGGCGATGCGCTCGCCTCCAGCCGCATAAATGGGAGGGATACCCGAAGGGAGGGGAGAGAGGGGAGGAAGTCGGGTATCCCTCTGAACTTTTGAACTCAACGTCCTTGCTCTATCTGACCAGCAACATATGGCTCACCGGTTTCGCTCGATTTGCTTTTTCTGGCGGGTCTGAGTGTTACCGTTTAGGACTTGATTCGATATATGTATGTTACTCTGGGTAACACTTCGCGCAATCGGTTTTTTCGCAACATCGCGTTGCGAATTTGCAACGTCCCCTCTTTGGTATGGTAGGGTTTCACTCGAGACACGCCTTCGGATTTCGAGGCTATGAAGAGCTGGGACTGGGACGACTACCGATTCTTCGCCGCTGTGGCGCGAGCAGGCTCCGTACGCGGAGCGGCCATGGAGCTTCGCGTAAACCCTTCGACGGTCACACGAAGGCTCGAACTACTCGAGCGACGTATCGGCGTGGAACTCTTCTCTCGAATGGCCAACGGACTACAAATCACTGCCCACGGTCGCGAAGTCGCTGCACGGGTTGAGCACGTCGGTCGAGAGCTCGCAGCCATCGACAGCGAATTACGTGAGGACCAAGGTCGACTCACGGGAGAAGTGGCGCTCGGCATTCCTCAAGCATTGCTTCCCTTGTTGATGCCGCACCTTCGCACCTTGCACGAGGCAGAGCCGGGCATCGACATCGAGTTGCTCGATAGTGTGACGTTCGACGCACAATCCGGCGCGGACCTTTGGATTGAAGCGACAATGACGCCGGCAACGGAGCTGATTGCTCGACCACTCGGACGACCACGTTGTGCACTCTTTGCTGGCGAAGATGTCGCGTCTGCACTGCATGCTGGTGAACAGAGCATCCAGATGTTTTGGATGAGTCTTGATGATCCCCTACTCGGCAGTACGGTGGAGCCGCCTCTACGTGATCCCGGCTATAGTGCGCTGCCGGTCCGATTGCAAACCCGTTCAATCCAGCAACAGTGTCTCGCCATCGAGATGAACCTGGGTATCGGTGTTTTGCCCTTGGTTTGTGCAGTGAATCATGCAGAACTTGTGGCGATTGGCGAAGCGCGTACTTTCGGGTTACCCCACTGGCTGATGTCCAGAGCCGAAATGCGGCGAGTGCGTCGGCTCCAGGTCGTCAGTGAATGGCTGCGTAAAATCTGGGCTCGGCCTGAGTTCGAGTTCGCAATGGAACTCCCTTAACAAGGCAATCAACGTGAGTGAGCGGAGAGCAAGTTCCCACTTCTATTGGTCGCAGCGGCTGCGACTGCATTACCTCGACTGGGGCCTCTCGGATGCTCCACCGATGCTGCTTGTGCATGGTGTCCAGGATCACGCTCACACCTGGGACTTTTTGGCGCCGCACTTCTATGATCAGCACCATCTTGTCGCGCCGGATATGCGTGGGCATGGCGATTCTGACTGGAACCGGGGTTCTGCGTATCGCCACGTCGACTACGTCTATGACCTGGTGCGGTTGATCGAACAGCGGCAACTAAAAGGGTGTGTGATGGTGGCGCATTCCATGGGCGCAACCATCGCGGCGTTGGTTGCAGGCGGCTGGCCGCATCTGATTTCAAAACTCATCCTGCTCGAAGGCGTCGGCCTCTGGCCGGGTTCGTTTGCAGACGTGAGCGTGGATGAAAAGTTGCGTGCCTGGGAAAAACAGGTGCATACGCTCGCCGATCGCAATCTGAGGCGATATCCAACGCTCGAAGCGGCGTGGCAACGGATGCAGGAAGTGAACCCACAACTCGATGCGTCGATCGCGCGGCATCTCACCATCCATGGCAGTCATCAAAACGAAGATGGCACCTGGAGCTGGAAGTTTGACAACTGCACCCACAGCCCATCACTGTATTCCATACCGGAAAGCGACACGGTCGCCCTGTGGAAGAACATCAGCTGCGAGACGTTGATCCTCAACGCCAAGCAGGGGTATCCGCGCCGGATCGGGCAGGACGGAACCCTCGAGCATTTTCGGAATTCCACGCTGCATGACATCGACCACGCCGGGCATTGGTTGCACCACGACCAGCTCGGCGAAGTGGTTACGCGTGTGCGTGCTTTTCTGTCCTGAGCGGCGTGTTAGCACTATGCGGAGAATTGCAGGTCTTAGGAAATCGGGGCACCACGCCTAATGACAACAGCTCCTTCACACCTGCGTACGAATGCGCAGATAGATCCGTGTGGATTGCCTCTCCGTGCGCCTCTGCTCTCGTGGTGGTGTGGTGATGAGCGCGCGGCGGAAGTGCAGAGTGGGTTTCAGATTCAAGCGGCAACGCTCCGCGAGCTGTTGGAGCGTGATCCCGATCTTTGGGATAGCGGCAAGATAGATGGTGCACCTGCTCGGGCGTGCACTATGCCGGCAGGAACGTCGAGCCCCGTGCGCTGATCTGGTGGCGGGTGCGAACCTTCGACAGTGACGGCATCCCCAGTGCGTGGAGTATGCCTGCGCAATTCGAATTCTCGATCCAGCCTGAGCAGTGGAGTGCATCGTGGATTGCGCCACCGGTACATGGAACACGATTGCAAAGCCCACCAGTACCTCTGTTGCGCCGTCGGTTTCGAGCGGCTTTTCAACCCGTTGCGGCACGCCTCTATATTGCTGTCGCCGGCAGCTGTCGGGTCTGGATCAATGAATCTGAACTCGAGTTGACGGAAGTTCCTTCAGGACTTGTCGATTACACACGGCGTATCGGCTACCGATCGATTCGCGTGGATGGGCTTGTTAAAACCGGAGCAAACTCCCTTATGGTGCTGCTCGGTGATGGTTGGTATGCCGGATTTGCTGATGGACTCACCAGAGAACATTTCGAGAATCGTCCTGAGCTGCGCGTACAGCTCGAAATCGAGGGTCAGCCTAACGAGCAGCTTGTGGTTGATTCGGATGCACAGTGGGAGTGGCGACCGTCACCGTTGTTGCACGCGGATCTCTCCGTGAGTTCCGCCATAGATGGGCGCGCCTTTGGTCACGATCCCGAGTACGCGCGACAGAAACGGTTGTGGCTTCCTGTAGACGTCATTGAACGGCCCGCGCGGGAGTTGTTCCCCGTAAGTGGTCGGGGTGTGGTTTCAGGACAAACGGTTTCAGGCAAGCTCGAACGACGGGCTGACCTGGTGACCGGAGAGCGGCGCTGGTGGGTGGAATTCCCTCAAACAGTGCTGGGTCGGGTTTCTCTGACCTTGCATGGACAGAGCGGCCGTTACCTCCGAATTCGTTACAGCACCACAACCGATGAAAGGGATCAGCCTATATTTAGCGCCTCACCTAACGATACTTATACGTTGAGCGGAGACCATCCTCGCGAAGTGATTGCGGCACCGTTTGCGCGTTGCGCCTTTCGCCGTATCGAAATCACCGGTGATATCGAGTCGCGTGAGTTGCTCTCGGTTGAAGCGATTCCCCTGGGTATAGCTATGGCGACAACACTCCAACTGCAGAGTGATCATCCCGGCATTACTCAGTTGTTGCCACGCTTGTCCCGAACACTCGACCTCCTGTGTCAGGAGGTGATCTGGTCGGGAGTAGTCGTTGATGCACGGCACGTCAATTTTGCACAGCTTTATCCGTTGGTCGGCATCGTGGCGATGACTCGTGATCTCGGTGCCCACTTTCGTGAGTGGCTCGAGGAAGTGCTTGCAAGCGAGGCTGACCCCGCCGGTCTACCGGCGCAGCTTCCGCGGCTTCGCAGCTTGCAAGCGACGACCGGAATCTCGGCAGCGGCGGGTCTAAGTCCAGAGGGGTCGGATGATTCAAGTTGCAGCGAAACTGTGGTGAAACTCTGCCTTGAACTCTTCCAGCAGAGTGGTGATCGGGCGGTACTCGAACGCGTGTTCCCCTTTGCGAGACGTCTTGTTTATTCGCTCGAAAAAACCTTCCCTGAACTCATTCGCCCGTTGGCCGGCTTCAAGAACCAAAGAGCAGCGCATACTTCTCAGATGCTCGGTACTGCGCTCTGGTACGAGTGCATCACCGATACCGCAAGAATCGCCGAACTGCTTGAACTCAACACCCACCCGCTTTTGGGCGCGCGTATTCTGGACGTGCTTTCATCTGGAGGTCGAGATGACCTTGCTTGGGCGGTTGCACTCCGGTTGGGGTCGAATTCCTGGCTTGGCCAAATTGATCGCGCAGGTCAAGCGGATGACGTACTGCGTGATGTGGACGGTGAAATTTCGCTCCACCAAGCGGTGCTGGTGGGTTGGCTTGTCACCACCGCCGCAGGCCTTAAACTTGATGTCGCGTTACATGGAGAAGGATCAGGTTGGCAGAAGGCGCTGATTGCACCACGTGTACCCGTAGGCGAACTCTTTCCGGAAGGTCCTCCGCTGAAATTTCTGCACGTGACGATGCAGGCTGCGGCAGGTCTCTGGCGCGTGGAATGGCAAGTGACCGCGCAAGAGCTCATGGTGCAGACGCGGGTGCCAGTGGGTTGCGTCGCCATGGTCCAGATGCCCGACGGGGTACTGGTCCGGCAGGTTGCAGGTGAGCACCTCTGCCGCATCGACCTCAAAGTGGCAGACGATCAGATTCCCATCTTGAGCGAGACCCTGTGAGCCTGCGTGAAATCATGATCGATTCGCGAGGCCCTTAAACCATGGACGGCATTCATGATCTTGGCGGTAAAAATGGCTTTGGGACCGTGGATACGAGCTCTGGAAAGCTGCCTCTGAAATCGTGGGAGCAGCGTGTGCTCAGCATGGTGAACGGGTCTTTTGGTGCTGGACTGATTGGCAATGTCGATCAGTTCCGCCATGCCATCGAGCGCATTGATCCGATTTCTTACCTCAGCGATGGCTACTTCGGTCGTTGGTTGGGTGGCCTTGAAACGTTGTTGGTGGAAAGAGGCGTCATCACGATTGAAGACGTCAACGTTGCGGTGCGCGGGCTCGGCGGCGAAATCAGCCGCGTCGCGGCAAGACCCTCGTCTTCTCCGGATCGGATCACGTATCCACCGGCTAAGTTTCATGGGATGCGTGCGCTGACCGAACCGCCCCTTTATGCAGTTGGTCAGAAGGTGACCACCGCGCTCCACGGCCATTCTGGGCATACGCGGCTGCCGCAATACGCAAGTGGCAAAGAAGGTACCATCGTGGCATGGCATCAAGGGTGGGTGTACCCCGATACCAACGCGCATGGGCATGGTGAAAATCCGGAACATTTGTACACAGTTTGTTTTAGCGGTGAGTTGCTGTGGGGCGATTCCGCCGAACCCGGCACGATTGTGCATATTGACCTGTTTGAACCTTATCTCAGCCCTGTAGAAACCGGAGACACAGAGAATCATGGCTGATCGCTCCGAGGTTGAACTACGCGCCCAGGCGCTCGAAACCTTGTTGATCCAAAAAGGTCTGCTCACCGAAGCGGGCATCGATGATCGCATCGCGCTCTTTAACGAACGTGTCGGCCCGATGAACGGTGCACGTGTCGTGGCGCGCGCGTGGGTCGATGCGGAATTCAAATCCGCACTTCTGCGTGATGCGACCAGTGCCATCGCGCCTTATGGATTTGTAGGTGGGCAGGTGGACAAGCTGGTGGTCGTTGAAAACACGCCAGAGGTACACAACGTCGTCGTCTGTACGCTGTGTTCCTGTTATCCGTGGGCGGTGATGGGACTGCCCCCGAAGTGGTACAAGGATCCGGCGTATCGTTCTCGCGTGGTCCGTGAACCTCGCAAAGTACTGGCCGAGTTCGGGCTTAACGTGCCACCGGAGCGGGAAGTTCGGGTTTGGGATTCTTCTGCTGAAGTGCGTTACATGGTTCTGCCACTGATGCCCGAAAGACTGGCAGGTGTCGATGAAGACACACGCATCGCTGCCATTCAGCGGGATACGCTGATTGGTGTGGCTGAAGTTCAGTGAATCAAACGGAAGCCCCTCCCCGGGAACTGGATGGCATCACCGCCCCACCCTTGCGAAATGGTGAACTCGATTTTGAAGCACCCTGGCAAAGCCGGGTTTTTGTGATGGCTCAGGCCTTGTGCGAAGCAGGCCTTTATGCCTGGTCGGACTTTCAGGCTTCGCTCATCCTAACGATTAACTCAGCACCGGTAGCACCGGATCAGCCGTACCGATACTACGACCACTTTCTGAAAGCGTTAACGAACTTGTTGCGGCAGAAGGGTGTTGTTGTGGAGGAGGAAGTCTACGCGCTTGCCTTGCAGCTTGGTCAGCTCGAGCCGGGTCATGATCACCACGACCACGACCACGACCACGGTCCGCATTCACATTGAAACAAAGGAGGCTGCCAAGATGGCAGCCTTCATCGTCAGATTGATTTAACGCGGAGCGAAACGCTGGCCACCGTCCACACGTACGGTCGAACCGTTCATCATCGCGCACTCGAACATCGCAATGGCCATGGTGGCGAATTCGTTGGGTTTGCCCATGCGGCGGGGGAATGCGGCGTCTTTCGTCAGCTGCATAGCCCCAGCCTCCGGAATACCTCGGGTGAGACCGGTATCAAAAAGACTGGGTGCAATCGTCATCACACGGACACCGACACCACCCAGGTCGCGTGCCATCGTCAGCGTCATCGCGGCGATACCACCTTTGGCGGCGGTATACGCAACCTGACCGATTTGGCCTTCGAATGCAGCGATAGAAGCGGTGTTGATCATTAGACCGCGCTCACCCTCTGCATTTGGTTCGTTCTTCGACATGTGCTCTGCGCCGATGCAGTTGATGTTGAATGACGCAACCAGGTTCAAGTCGAGGATGCGACGGAAATCGGCGAGCGGATGCTTCTTGCCTTCTTTCGACAGCGTGCGCGTGGCCACCCCGCCGCCGGCAGTATTGACGAGAAAATGCAACCCACCGAGGGCCGCTACCGCTTCGCCGATGACTTTTTCCATGCCGTCATAGTCCATGACGTTACACACGTGGAAAGTGCCGCCGAGCGCCTTCGCGACGTTTGCACCGTCGGATTTTTCGAGGTCAAGAATGGCGACCTTGCCCCCTTTCGCCGCGAACTGTTCCGCGGTAGCGCGGCACATGCCGGATGCGCCGCCGACAAAAATGCCCTTGCTGCCTTGAATCTGCATTGTGAACTCCTGTGAATACCCGGTCGGATAAGACCGGCCCCTTTTCGGGGCGGTTTAAAGATATTGAATTGATCAGGTAGGAAACGGGCGCTGTGCGTCCAAAAATGCCTGTTCCAGAAATGACCTGGTGTCTGCTGCCGGGCCAGAGAACCGGATACGCGCTTGCTTCTTTTCCAGTTGGTAGTCGTACATCGGGTCGTAATACCAAGTCAACAAGCGTTCGATCCAACCCTCGTGCTCTCCGTGTTCGAAGCCGTGCATCATCGCCGCCAGAATATCGCGATGTCGTTGACCACCGAGTCGACGTTGGATTCGAGCGAGGGCCGATCTGAACCGCGCGTGCAGTGCATCCGGATTCATGAGCTGAAGGGCCGCGTCGATGTATTCAGCGCGAATCGCGTCGATGCGTTCACTGAGTTCCGCTTCAAGGATGACGACGGGCGCTTGTTGCATCGCGCGAAAGAACGATTCAGGGAGGCCGACCCGACCGATCGTACGGCTCTCGTCTTCTAGCACCAGCAAGGGTGCGTTATGTGCGAGCAATGAACAGGCGAGGGCGTTTTCAAAACTGGGCACCGCCGGTTGCGGCGTCAGTGCGGCACCAAAGGCTGAGCCTCGGTGATTAGCGAGCCCTTCAAGGTCGATGCTGTAGTCGAGGTCGACCAGAAATCGAGTTTTGCCACTTCCCGTGCGTCCGCCGACGATCCACCAGTGACGAGTTTTTTCAGGAGTCACTTCGAGCGCGTCCAGACAGAGATTACGCAGGCGTTTGTAACCGCCTTCGATGCGCATGGGACTTAAACCCAATTCACCGAGCCATTTGCAGGCGATGGATGACCTTGCGCCGCCCCGCCAGCAGTAGAGATAGGCTTTGGGCTGATCTTTCAACAAGTCGGTCCACGCAGCGATCCGTTCGGCTTTCACATCTCCGCTGATCAGTTGGTGTCCGAGCGCGGTGGCCGCTTCGTCACCGTCTTGCTGATAGGTGGTGCCAACAGCGGCGCGTTCGTCGTTATTCAGGATGGGCAGGTTGATCGCGCGAGGGAGATGTCCGCTGTCGAACTCAACGGGTGAACGAACATCTATGCCAATCGCACCACTACGAAGTAGTGCGAGGCAATGATCATCGTCAGGGCGCACGCTCGACGATGACCTCGCCGGCGCGGAATTTATCCAGGTGTTCCTTGAGGATGTCGTAGACGTCTTCACGCTTCAGTTCCTGAGCGCGGCTGAGTGCCTTTTCCTGCAAGGTGATGGCCTCTTCAAAGTCGCCGTTAGCTGCATGGATCGCGGCCCAGGTGTCGAGATATTCGGGACGACTACCTGCGTCGTGGTTGTCCGTCATGAGGCGATCCATGATCGATCTGGCGAAGCGAGGTTGCGGAAGACCGTCGACATCACTGACGGCCAGGGTCCAGGCGACTTCGTTAACGATGTTCGGATCATCCGGGTTTTGTTTCACCGCAGCCCTGTACCAACGGAACGCACTGCGCGTCCCTTTGCGCGGCGCCTGCTCCACACCGATGCCGCGTGCGTGCAGATTGCCGAGATGCACCATCGCCTCGGCGTCTTCCTGGTCTGCGAGTTTATCGAGCCATTCGTGAATACGCTGATCAGGGGCGAGCTTATTTTCCGGTGTTAACAAGAGGCGCGCATAAGCATAGGTTGCGCGAGGATTGCCGAGGATGCTGGCGCGGATGAAATGATCGGCGGCTTTGTTGCGATCTTCCGGAAAATGTTCCCCTGTCGCATGCAGGTGGCCGAGATAGGTTAATGAGTCGCCATGTTCGAGGCCTGAGGCGCGTTCCAGCAGCGGTATGCCCGCGGCAACGTTTTCTTTACCGAACTGCTCGTTGAGATAAAGCACACCGAGTGCGTACATCGCATCCGGCGAACCAAGGGCGATGGCATGGGTGTAGTTGTTGACGATCTCTGCCTTGTATTCCTCTCGGGTTTTGTCGTCCGGAGCGTCCTTGATCTGATCCCGGTAGATGCCCGCGATCAGCATGTTTGCAACGAGATTGCCGTTGCGAGCGGCAGCGCCGAGCCAACCGAGGGCATCTTCCGTGCGTCGTCTTGTTGCCAGGAACGCGCCGACGGAGGTTTGCGCGGCAGTGTCTGATTCACGTGCCAAAATACCGATCATCGCCAGGGCTTGGTTGGCTTCAGCTGCCGCGGCTTCTTCGGCGCTTGGTTTCTTCTTACTCTTTGAATCGTTGGTCGGTGAATCCTTGGCAGCGGTTTCTTCGGCGGAGGGGAATCGCGCGGTCAAAGCGCGATACATGGGATTGAGTGAGTAGAACGCGGTGCGGACCGGTCCCCCTTCTTTTTTTCCGAGCAGCGCCAGGATCAGCGGCGAGTGGGGCTCGCTTTGATAGATGCCGCCGACAGGCTCCAGCTGTTGTGCCGCGAGGTGGGCGTGTGCTTCTGCTTGTCCAGTCACCTCAAAGGGGTCTTCGGCTGTACCCGCGGAGGTTCCAATAGCGTCACGAATTCGGCTGATCCAGGCGGTGTGTGGCCCGATGGCGTCACCCGAATCTACATGGGTGTAAAACGCTTCCAGGACCATGTGGCCCGCTAAGCTGCCTTGATAGAGATCAAGGATCGCGGTGCCGATCGCGCCAAGCTTAAGTGGCTCATCGGCCATGATAGCCAGTGCCTGCCGCTCGAGCTCCTGCAATTGAGGGAAGACCGTCGCCAGGTCTTCACGATGTGCAAAAGCGGCCTGCAAGTCCGTAACAGCAACCTCTTCGCCGGCATTGATCCTGGTGACCAGGTCCGAATAGACGGGAGGTGTTCGTGTGGACTGGCAAGCGGCCAGAAGGAAGAGAAGAGCCGTCAGGACAAGTGCGCGCATTTGCAGTCTTTATAGCATCCTGACCTTCTGGTGGGAAACTCCAGTATCATCGACACGATCATAGATAGAGCGATTCGTCACATCAGGTTTATGGTGTGGTGTGAGTCCTCGAATGAACGAGCCGGATAAATACAGGACCGATTCGGAGCAGAGAAGAGGAGTAGAGACCCATGTCTTATGCCACCAAATTGAGGATGCCGCGCACCGAAGCGGCGCTTCCCGGAAGGGCAACTGCGATGCCCATCAATGACCGTCACTTCGTCAACGGTCGACCCCTGCGGGCTCCTTTTCCTGAGTACTGCGCTACCGCCATGTTTGGTCTCGGATGTTTTTGGGGCGCAGAGCGCAAGTTCTGGCAGCACAAAGGCATCTACACGACAGCGGTGGGCTACAGCGCAGGTCTGACGCCGAATGCGACCTATCAGGAGGTGTGTTCAGGGATGACGGGCCACAACGAGGTCGTCCTGGCGGTTTATGACTCCCGTGAGACGACATACGAAGCGCTGCTCCGGGTTTTCTGGGAGTCTCACGATCCGACCCAAGGTATGCGCCAGGGGAATGATGTGGGTACGCAGTATCGGTCCGGTATCTACACCTTCAACGATGAACAGATGGCACAGGCGGAAGTGTCTCGTCAGGTGTTCCAGAAGTCGCTGACCGTCGCTGGTTATGGCGCCATCACGACGGAAATTCTCACGGCAGCAGCGTTCTTCTACGCCGAGGACTACCACCCGCAATATCTCGCCAAAGTCCCGAATGGTTACTGCGGTCTGGGTGGCACCGGAGTGACTTGTCCGGTGGGATTGATTACGGCAGCCTGACCTCTTTTTGGATTCCCGTTGCCCATCCGGTAACGGGAATTGCCGTTGCCGCCGCCGATCAGGCAGACTTGCCGCCCTTCAAAGCAGCCGGATTTGTATTTCATGGCGGGTTACGACCACCAGGCGATCGAAGCCAAGTGGCAGGCGTATTGGGCAGATAACAAGACCTTCGCGACGCCGAAGGATCGCTCGCGCCCGAAATACTACGTTCTCGACATGTTTCCTTACCCGAGTGGTGTTGGCCTGCATGTCGGTCACCCCAAGGGTTATGTGGCCACGGATGTGGTGGCTCGTTGCCGCCGCATGCTCGGGTTTAACGTCTTGCATGTCATGGGTTGGGACTCATTCGGCCTGCCGAGTGAACGTCAGGCTGTAAAGGAAAATCGTTCACCGCAAGAAATCACCGCGCGCAACATCAACACCTTTAAACGTCAGTTGACGATGCTCGGTCTCTCTTACGACTGGGACAAGGAACTGGCGACATCCGATCCGTCGTACTACAAGTGGACTCAGTGGATTTTCGCCAAACTCTTTGAAAAAGGGCTCGCCTTCGAAGCCGAGGTCCCCGTCAATTGGTGTCCTGCACTCGGCACGGTGCTTGCGAATGAAGAAGTCAAAGATGGCGTCTACATCGAAACCGGTGATGCGGTCGAGCGGCGCAACATGCGCCAATGGATGCTGAAGATCACTGACTACGCGGAGTCTTTACTCGCGACGTTGCCTGAGGTGCAGTGGCCCGAGGGCATCAAAAAGATGCAGCAGGACTGGATTGGCCGCAGTGAAGGCGCCATCGTCCGGTTCGAAGTTCCCGGCAACAATCGTCAGATCGAAGTCTTCACCACCCGTCCCGACACACTCTTTGGTTGCAGTTATGTGGTGCTCGCACCCGAACATCCATTGGTGAGTGAGATCACGACGAAGGACTGCCAGGCCGCTGTTGCTGATTACCGAGCCGAAGTCGCGCGTCGCTCTGATCGTGACCGTACCAGTGATGCAGCGGATGCGCCCAAGACCGGTGTGTTCACAGGTGCCTATGCGGTGAACCCCATCAACGGCGAAAAAGCCCCCGTATGGATCGCTGACTATGTGCTGGTGAACTACGGGACCGGCGCGGTGTTCGCGTGTCCGGCCCACGACGAACGTGACTACGCTTTTGCGAAAAAGTTTGAACTGCCGATCATTGAAGTGGTGCGTGGTGGTGACATCAGCCAGGCGGCCTATACCGGTGATGGTCCTCACGTAAATTCAGGCTTTCTCGATGGTCTCAACAATGTCGATGCCAAACGTGCAGCCATCGACAAACTGAAAATCGGCGGGCAAGGCGACGCGACTATCACCTATCGGTTGCGGGATTGGCTCTTCAGCCGGCAACGTTATTGGGGTGAACCTGTCCCGGTCATTCATGTGGATGGACAGACAAAGGTCGTGCCTGTGGATCAGCTCCCTGTGCAGCTGCCGGTGCTCGACGACTATCGCCCCACCAGCGACGGACAACCGCCGTTAGCACGCGCGATAGAATGGCTGAAAACGATCGATCCGGAAACAGGCAAGCCCGCACTGCGTGAAACCAACACCATGCCGCAGTGGGCGGGATCGTGCTGGTATTACCTGCGATTCATTGACCCTACTAACGACAATGCTGCATGGGATCCGGAAGAAGAAAAGTACTGGATGCCGGTGGACTTGTACGTGGGTGGTGCCGAACACGCAACACTACACCTCCTGTACTCGCGGTTCTGGCACCACGTGTTGCACGACCTCGGTCTGGTGTCTACCCGTGAGCCCTTCCAACGGCTCTTCAACCAGGGAATGATTCACGGCACATCGTTCCGCGATGCCCGTGGTAAGTACTACAGCCGCGATGAAGTCGAGGAGCGTGACGGGCAATGGTTCGGGAAGAGCGGTGAACCGGTCAGCGCGCGTCGCGAAAAGATGTCCAAGTCCAAACTCAACACGGCGGACCCTGCTGACCTCTGCCGTGACTACGGTGCGGATTCGTTGCGTCTGTACGAACTCTTCATGAGTCCGCTGGAAGATGGTGGTGATTGGGAGACAACAGGTGTAGCCGGATGTCGCCGCTTCCTTGATCGTGTCTGGCGACTGGCGACTGAAGGTAACAAGCTCACGGACGCCATAGTGGAAGCGCCTGAACTCGAGCGCGCATTACACAACGCCATTCGCAAGGTTCGGCAGGGCGTTGAATCCCTCAAGTTCAATACCGCGGTCTCCGAGATGATGGTCTTCGTTAACGAAGCCACCAAAGCGGAACATGTGCCCAAGGCCTATTTCGAAGACTTTGTACGTATTCTGTCGCCGTATGCACCTCACATGGGTGAAGAACTCTGGCGCTTGCTTGGACATTCTAACTCGGTCGCGTATGCGACATTTCCTGAATACGACGAAGCGAAGCTGGTTCACGACACCATCACGATCGCCGTGCAAGTCGGCGGCAAGATGCGTGGTTCGGTTGAAGTGCCTGCAGGCAGCGATGATGCGACCATTCTCGCAGCGGCCAAGGCCGATGCGAATGTGCAGCGTCACCTCGACGGCAAAACCATTCGACGCGAGATTGTGGTTAAGGGCAAGTTGGTAAATCTGGTGCTATGAACGCCACCTGGTTACACATCAATTGAACCTGACGTACTCGAATTCCATCCCTTGATTGTTGATCCCGCGAGAGGGTGGCGCGATCCACCCGGCAAACTGGCCGGGTTCCACGCACCGTCCCATGATCGATGCAACGAACGAGCGATCCTCCGAAGTCGGTAGCCACTCGGCCTCACGCGCGTGCCAGTCCGAATCCGTCATCACACTCCCGCCGGGAGAGACGTGGGCTGACGCCAGCGGCCCGATCTTCCGGTGAAATGCCTTGGGTGGCACCTTCAATCTGAAATCGAATCCGGCTTTTTCGATGACCTTGTTCCATCGGCCGACACCTGCCACGGAGTCGCCAATGAAATCGTCACGCAGAACCTCATTAAGCGCATTGAGCATGGGCACATCGCGCGGCTTAAGTTCGCCGTTTTCAAGTCCGAGAATCGAATAACCACGATCCTTGAGGACGTGATCGTCCGTGCGCTTGTTTTCTTCGTAACGTCCCTTGATGCCGGTGCTAAAGAAAATGGCGGCGTTGCTCGAATGATCGGCGCCAAAGAGATCCAACGTGACGCTGTAGTGGAAGTTGAGGTAACGCTGCAGCAAAGGCAGGTCAATCGCCTCTGCAGCGCGCACGCGGGAAGGGTCATCGCTGCCGAGTTGTTTCATGACTGCACAGGTTCGCTGTACCACACGCGAGACACCAGATTCACCAACAAACATGTGGTGGGCTTCTTCCGTCAACATGAACCGCGTGGTACGTGCGAGTGGATCGAAACTGCCTTCGGCAAGTGCTGACAGCTGGAATTTGCCGTCCCGATCGGTGAAATACGTGAACACGAAGAACGCGAGCCAGTCTGGCGTGCGTTCGTTGAAAGCACCGAGAATGCGTGGATTGTTGGTATCGCCGCTGTGGCGCTCGAGCATTGCATCGGCTTCTTCGCGGCCATCATGTCCGAAGTGTTTGTGCAGTAAATACACCATTGCCCGGAGGTGTCGACCTTCTTCGACGTTGACCTGAAAGAGATTGCGCAAGTCATAGAGGCTCGGTGCGGTGAGACCCAGATGGCGTTGTTGTTCAACACTTGCGGGCTCTGTATCTCCTTGGGTGACGATCAACCGCCTTAAGTTGGAGCGGTGTTCTCCAGACACGTCCTGCCACACCGGTTGACCTTTGTGATCACCAAAGCCGATTGTGCGACCTGCTTCTGCTGGGCGCATAAATATGCCCCAACGATAGTCGGGCATCTTCACGTAGTCGTAATGAGCCCAGCCGCTGGTTTCAACACTGACCGCAGTGCGCAGATAGACATCGTAGTCGAGGCTGCCTTCAGGCCCCATTTCACGCCACCAGGAGAGGAAGTTCGGTTGCCATCGTTCCAGTGCCCGTTGCAACGTACGGTCGCCGTTCAGATCAACGTTGTTCGGTATACGCTGGGTGTAGTCGATGATGGAGCGTGTCATCCGTCTGCCTGGTTCTGCGATTTGAATGATGCGACATAATGAACCACATCAACGCCGAAGGTCATCCGTGTGAGTGCAGCAGAGAAAAGGAGAGTCGAGCGCGGTTATTTGATGATCGAGTCTGTACGCATCGAATACGTGCGTATTCCAGCAGTAGAGACGGGGCATCCTGTATTGGTTTTACTGCACGAAGGATTGGGGTGTGCGGCGATGTGGCGAGATTTTCCAGCGCGGCTCGCATCGTTAACCGGTGCCGAAGTATTTGCCTATAGCCGGCCAGGTTACGGCGATTCCACGCCTGTTGAACTGCCGAGACCATCAACCTACATGCACCATGAAGGGAAGGTGGTATTGCCGCAGGTACTCGACGCCGCAGGCATTCGATGCTGTGTGTTGATCGGCCACAGCGATGGTGGGTCCATCGCGATTTTGCACGCCAGCGATCCTTCAGGCGCGCGTGCGCGTGGGCTGGTGTTGATCGCAGCGCATGTCTTTAATGAACCAGTGACGATGCAGAGCATTGCCGCAGCGAAGCGTGAATACGAACACAGCGACCTGCGCGCCAGGCTCTCGCGTTACCACGGTGCAAATGTAGATGTGGCGTTTCGTGGCTGGAATGACGTTTAGCTGACTGTTGGTTTTTGAGACTGGAACATCGAATCATGCCTGCCACACATCCATCAGCCCGTGCTGGTGATTCAAGGCGAAGAGGATGCCTATGGAACGCGCGCGCAGGTGGATGCGATTGCGCGTGGTGTTCCTGGTCCCATAGAAGTCGAGTTATGGCCCGAATGTGGTCACTCGCCGCACCGTGAAACGCCGGACCGCCTGCTAACACGAGTCAACCAATTTCTTGAAGAACGAACCTGATCAGGTCAACGTCGTCTTGGTGGTGTCACAGCGTTGACATCGATACAACGTCACCAGCTTTCCAGACTTCACGTCGAACTGTTTCTTAGGATCGATGGTCCACTTGTGATGGCCATGCCGACACAATGTCACCGCTTTCGCCTTTTCTTTGAGACGTTCTTTAGGGTTGGCTTTCTTGAATCGGATGACATCGCCCATGCACGCAGTCTAGCCACTTGAGCGGTCTTCTTCGATGCCTGTTCCGGTTCATTGACGTCGCGATTACACTCGCAAACCCTTTTGAAAAACCCTGCTTCAGATGACCACACTCGACTCAGCGCTTGAGAGTGCAAAGTACTGTTCGATCCGATCCTTTCGGCGTGATGGACGCAGTGTGGATACACCCGTGTGGTTTGCAGCCGGTGAGGGTCGTTATTACCTCTTCAGTGCGGGCGATGCGGGCAAGGTAAAACGAATTCGCAACAATGCACATATTGAAGTGGCGCCTTGTGATCTACGCGGCAACGTGCAGGGTGCGTGGTCTTCAGGCTCCGCGCGGGTCTTGAACGCGCAGGCCGATATCGACGCGGCGCTCGCAGCCCTGCATCGAAAGTATGGTCTCGTGATGTGGTTCTTCGATCTCGGCTCGCGTATTGGTGGCAAGTTTCACAAGCGCGCTTACGTGACGTTTGATCTGAGCACGTCATGAGCAACGAAGCACCCTCCCCTCGAACCCGCGTCAGGCGCAATCCCATTCGCGCCGAGTATGACCGCGACGTTATCAACGCAGTCCTCGACAGTGAGCAGATCTGTCACGTCGCTTGGGTCGAAGACGGTGAGCCGCGAATGGTGCCGACGCTGTATTTTCGTGAGGGATCAGAGATTTTTCTGCATGGCAATCGGCAGAGCGCAACGCTCAAGAAAGTGGGCGAAGGTGCGACAGCGTGTATTACCGTGACGCTGGTGGATGGTGTGGTCGTGGCGCGAAGCGGATTTCACTGTTCGATGAATTACCGTTCTGTGACGCTTTTTGGACGAGGGCGGACAGTCGAAGGAGAAGAGGAAAGACAACGTCTTGATCAGTTTGTAGAACGATTGATCCCGGGACATTTCGCTCGTGTTCGAGAACCCACGCCGCAGGAAATTGCCGCGACGACGGTGATCGCGATTCCTATCGATGAAGCTTCCGCCAAGATTCGTGGCGAGGGCTCTATCGATACCGATTCCGATCTTGATGCGGAAGTATGGGCCGGGATTATTCCACTCCGGACTGCGGTAGGTACTCCGATCGCGAACGCGGATTTGAAAGCAAACATCGCGCTTCCGGCTTACGTCGCGCAGTGGCAGCACGTAGATTCGCGGCAAGGAAGTCAACATGCCTAAACACATCGGCATTGGCATCGATTTCGGTACGACCAATTCCGTTGCTGCGATATTCGATGGTGAACGACTAACACTCGTTCAGCTTGAGCCTGGCGATCCCGTGATGCCTTCTGCGACCTATATCGACTCTGCGTTGCAGACGGATACTGGTAAACGCGCCATCGAGCGCTACATCCAGGACAACACGGGCCGTACAGTTGAACTCGTTCCAGAGGTGATCTCGGAGTCGAGCCAGTTCGTTGAACACAATGACGAAGAAAATCCTGCACCGGTAGAAACGGTGACGCAGCAGTTCTATGGCCAACCGTTAACCGACAGCGGATTGCCAGGACGTCTCTTTCGCGGCACCAAGCGATTGCTGGGTGATGAGCGTGTGCGTCGATTGCTCGTGTTCGATCATCCATTCCGGCTGGTTGCGCTGATAACACCTTTACTGTTGCGCATTCGCAAGGCAATTGAGGCGAAAACCGGAACGGTTGCTGCAGCGCATCTTGGTCATCCGGTTAACTTCGAAGGTCGAGACAACTTCAGGAATCAACTCGCGAAGTCGAGGCTTTCCGAAGCGTACCGCTATGCTGGCATCAATCAACAGAGCTTCTATCCGGAACCCATTGCAGCAGCGGTGAGTTATCTGCAAACGGGGCACTTCCGTGGCGAAACGTCGCTGACGGTGGACTTTGGCGGCGGTACTCTCGATCTGTGTGTGCTCCGTCGTCGAGGAGACGGTTTCGATGTCGTTGCCACCCACGGGATCGCACTCGGCGGTGACCACATCGACCAACGGATGTTTCGCGAACTACTCTTCCCGTTGCTCGGCAAGGGCGAAGTTTGGAAACGCCGAGGCATGGACCGCGAAATTGAAACCCGCTTTCCGTTTGAGGAATACGAGGACTTGTTGGTGAACTGGGCGGTGACCTACACCCTCAATCAAAACAAGTTCACTACGCCGGTGATGGACTACATCGCCCAAGGTGGTCCGGCATTGCAGAAGTTTAAACGCCTGCGGGAGATCATCAAACAGAACGCGAGTTATCTTGTGTTCCAGAAGCTGAAGGATCTCAAAGCGGCGCTGTCGGACGCGGAGTCCGCGGTGCTCGACATCCCGGAGCTGGATATTGAACTGACGCTCACCCGAGCAACCTTCGAAGCCATGATTGCCGACCAGCTCAAACAGGTGGAGCAAGTGGTTGATGAAACGGTTGAAAAGGCCGGCATCCGTTATGAAGATATCGATATCGTGCTGCGGACCGGCGGATCGAGTCTGATTCCCGCGGTGACGAAAATTCTCGAAGCCCGTTTCCCCGGACGTGTTGACTTGCACGATCCGTTCACGAGTGTGGCGGCGGGCCTGGCGATAGCCAATTTCAAAGGGCTTTCATTCAGCGCCTAGGTGGAGGTCGAGCTGTCATGATCGAGTCGTGTTTTCACAAGAGCGCACGTCACACCACTCACTATCTTGCGGCGGGCCCCAAAGACGGGCCGCTCATGATCTTTGTGCATGGTTGGCCTGAGCTTTCGATCAGTTGGCGACATCAGCTACCGGTCTTTGCTGGGCTCGGCTTCAGGGCTGTTGCGCCAGACATGCGTGGTTATGGTCAGTCGAGCATCTACCGAACCCATGACGCTTACGCGCAGAGAGAAGTCGTTAGAGACATGCTGAATCTCCTGGATGGGCTCGGTCGTGAGCGTGCCATCTGGGTCGGGCACGACTGGGGCAGTCCAACGGTATGGATCTTGGCGCGGCTTTATCCTGAACGAAGCAGAGCGGTTGCAAGCCTCTGTGTTCCGCCGTTTACGCTCGAACAAGGCCTCGACCACGTTCTTCGGTATGTTGATCGTAACGTTTACCCCGGAGACACTTTTCCCTACGGCCAGTGGGACTATATGAAGTTCTACGAAGAGAACTTTGCGCGCGCTACTGAGGTCTTCGATGCCGATCCGTTGAAGACTGCGAAGGTGCTCTTTCGCAAAGGTTCAGCGGACAGTGTTGGACAACCTTCCGGAACGTCGATGGTACGGTGCAACGGTGGCTGGTTTGGACCTGCGGACGTTGCGCCAGATTTTCCGCGCGATGACGATGTGGTGAGTGAGACCGATCTTGCGTCCTACGCGGAGGCGCTCAAACGCAACAGTTTTTTCGGACCTGATTCTTACTACATGAATCATCTGGCGAACACCGAGTTCACCAAAACGGCTGCAGATCGTCTCACGCTACCCGTGCTCTTCCTGCACGCACGTTTCGATGCGGTGTGCGAGACGATGATTTCTTCGTTGGCAAGCCCTATGCGTGAGCGGTGTTCTGATTTGGTCGAGCGCGTGATTGATTCTGGCCATTGGATGGCGCAGGAGAAGCCCGAAGAAGTTAACGCGGCGTTAGCGGACTGGCTGATGCACCGTGTGCCTGGCGTATGGCGTGACTTATTGCCGCCGAACCGCGGCTACGCACCGTAGGTCGCGATGGACTGGATCAGTTCGCCTTTGATTGTCGCAGCTGCCAATCCTCGTTAGGTTGTTGCACGAAATCCGGCGGTTCACCCTTGAGACGCGCGATAATGCCGGTGGTCATGTTGCCAAGCGCCACTTCAAGCGCTCGACCAATATCCACGGCGTTAAGGCTCGAATCTGGTGTCATGCGGCCTGCCCACCGAATGATGCAGTGGTTCGCATTGACGGGCGTGACGGTCGCAACCACGGTGTAATCCAGCATGCCGATGGGTTTTCCGGCGGTGAGTTCGTACGAGAACATCCGCTTGTCGTCATCAAATGCGACCAGCCGGTGCTGCACATAACCTTGAGTCGCAAGATGAATGTCGCGGATTGCACCGACCCCTGACCCCTTAACGACGATTGTGCTCTCATCACCACGAGGGACCCACGTGAGCACTCGGTCGAAGTGGCAAACTTCCTCCCACACGACGGCTGCGGGTAGGTCGACGCCTCGTTTGTGTTCAACTTCAATCATGTTGCGTGATCCGTTCGATGTGCATTCGCCGATTAAACTTCGGGTGGCCCAACCCATTTGGGATCGAGCGTTGTAAAAAAGGACTTCAGAATTCGGTAAGTCAGTCCCCACACGAAATGTCCACGTTCAAGCCGATAACCGTTGAAGACTGTCATTTGGCCAAGTACGGGTCGTTCTTCCATGTCGTGCAGTTGGTTGCGTACCATCGCCGTTAAGGGTGCCCACACGACTTCCGCAACTTCATGGTTCGGCGCGAAATGTGGATCGCCATGAATCTCGAAAATGTGAGGTGCAATCAACATATCAAGCACACGTCCGCGTGGCTGCGCGCGCTCGTGGTTGAGGGCACCGAGATACGTGAAAGGTGTGAGGTCGAGGCCGATTTCTTCGAGGGTTTCGCGCATGGCCGCCTCACGCAGGCCAGCATCTTCCGGGTCGCGGTGACCACCCGGAAAGGCCATGTGACCTGACCATGGATCACCCTCTTTTTTGGACCTTTCGATGAACAGCACCTGGGGCTGTCCCAGATGTTCACGCAACACAATGGCGACCGCAGCCTGTCGGGTCGTGGCGGCTGGGTTGATAAGCGTGGGTTGGTGACTGCGGAGTCGTTCACGAATATGGACTAGTTCGAACAAAAAGATGAACTCTGCAAGATCGTCGCCGGGGATGATAACAGCCGCTGCCAATCGCATCTTGATGGTGTTTTCCGTGCAGCCCGTGTCGTGTAGATTCTGTCTGCGGGCTGGCTTGGGAACTGGAACGCAATTGATTGGGGACGGAGCACCCTGATTCCAGGGCGAGAGGATCTAAGAAGGGGACGTGATCGATGTCGATATTTAAGTGTCTCCGCTCTTTGATGTTGTGGTGTAGCACCGTTGCCCTGCTGACGGCATGTGGCGGTGGTGGAGGCGGTGGGGGATCAGCGCCACCTCCGGCAGCCAACAACCCGCCTCCGGCGACAGGTTTTGATGCCGGCCAGTTTCAACCTTCCTCGCAGTTCAAAAACCTTTGTGCTGCGCCGCGTACAGGAACCTCGGATCGTTCTGGCACGGCCACGGACGAGAACAACTGGCTGCGTTCTTGGAGCAACGAGCTTTATCTCTGGTACAACGAGATACGCGACCAAAACCCGCGTAGTCACACGACGCCGGCTTACTTCGACTTGATGAAGAGCGACCAGTTGTCCGGTTCCGGCCGTGCCAAAGACCGATTTCACTTCACCTACACGACGGAGGAGTGGAACCGGCTGTCGAACTCAGGCATCTCGGCGGGCTACGGTGCGAAGCTCATCATCCTCTCTGGCAGTCCTCCGCGTGAGATCGTGGTTGCCTACGTCACTGCAGGCTCCGAAGCTGCCAATGCGGGCTTGGTGCGTGGAACTCGAATCCTCTCCGTCGACGGCGTGGATGTTGCCAGTGGCAGTGACGTCAATGCGCTGAACAACGGTTTGTTCCCTTCCGGAGCCGGCCAGCCGCACCGGTTCGAAGTCCGCGATCCGGGTACGCTCGTGGTTCGTAATATCAGCATGATCTCAGCCGATGTGACGCTGGATCCGGTCGATATCGTCAGCACCCTTCCGAACAACGGCGAACTGGTGGGGTACATTCACTTCAACGACCACAACCGTCCCTCTGAAACAAAACTCGTTAGTGCGTTTCGATCGCTGCGAGATCAGAGAGTGAACGACCTGGTTCTCGATTTGCGTTACAACGGAGGGGGTTTCCTCGACATCGCAAACGAAACCGCCTTCATGATTGCGGGTGCTGCTGCACAGGGCAGGATCTTTGAAGAGCTTCGGTTCAACAACAAACACACAACGACCAATCCGGTAACGGGTGAACGGCTTGAACCGGATCGTTTTCATGAAACCACCCAAGGGTTTTCGGCTTCGGCAGGTCAGGCGTTACCCACGCTTGGGCTGCGACGGGTGATCGTCCTGACCACGTCGCGCACGTGTTCGGCGAGTGAGTCGATCATCAATGGTCTGCGAGGGATCGGTATCGAAGTGGTGCAGATCGGTGGCAATACCTGTGGCAAACCGTATGGCTTCTACCCGACGGATAATTGCGGCACGACGTATTTCTCCATTCAGTTCCAAGGTGCAAATGCGCAGGGTTTTGGCGACTACACCGATGGATTTGGGCGCAACAGCGGCGCTGTCACGTTGCCGGGATGCAGTGCTTCAGACGATTTCTCCAGACCTCTCGGAGATCCTGCAGAGCGCCTGCTGAATGCGGCGCTGGTCTATCAGGATACGGGCAGCTGTCCGGTTGGGCTGCAAGCAGCGGAGGAGGAAGATGGTATCCAGTTCCGTCGCGAGGCCGTGCCTGAAGGCCAGGAACTGGTAGAGCCGTTCTTCCCGGGTGCAATACACTGATCGAAATTCTGCTCTAGGGAATCTCTGATTAACGTCTATTTCCGCCATAACTTCGTTGGTCGTCGCTCCAAAAAACCGCGGAACTACCGCATTTCCGCGATTTTTTTACGCTCCTCTCGCCTCGTTCTGACGAAAATATCCGATCAATCAGAGTTTCCTTGGGGAGAGCTGCGATTTCTGATGTGATCCGTTCCAACGCTCACCACTGTTTTGTCTGTGGTGAGCACAACCCCATCGGTTTACACGTCCACTTTCGACTTGAGGACGATGTCTGTCTCGCCGAATTCACCCCCGATGATCGCCATATGGGTTATCCCGGTGTGACCCACGGTGGGATTGTTTTTTCACTGCTTGATGACGTGATGGCGAACTGGTGGTTCCTCAAAGGCACGAACTGTTTCACTGCCAAAGCGGACGTGCGTTATCGCGAACAGCTCGCCATAGGTACGCCCGTGCGACTCGAGGGACGATGCGTGAAGCAGAAGGGACGGCTTGCGATCATTGAGGGTCGTGTTGTGCGTATTGCGGATGAGGTTGTTGTGGCCGAGAGTACCGGCCACTTCATGGCGTGGGAGAATTCCTAACGGGATTAATCTGTGGAATTTCCATCTGTGGGAGGGGCTCCCACAGAATTCGACCCAGCGAATCAGATCAACTTGCCGGATAGTGCCGCCCTAGCCACTCCAGCATCGCCGCATTGGTCTCGACAGGTCGCTCCTGCTGAATCCAATGGCCACACTCGAGTGTCAGGGTTTCAAGGTTTGCAACGACGTCACCTAGCGTGTCCGATTTACGCACCATGTCGTGTGCGCCATAGATCATGAGGGAGGGCTGCTTCACCTTTTCCGGGACACGCCCAAGGATCTCCCAGTTCCGAGCAAAGTTGCGGTACCAATTAATGCCGGGTGTAAACGTATTGCGTTCGAAACCCTTCACGAAGACATCGAGTTCGTCTTCGCTCATCAAAAGTTCACCTGGCATATCGGTGCATGTCGCGATGCTGATCATCGCCATGCCCGGTTCCAGCGTGGGCGCGGGATGCTTCCATTTATTGGTGCGATAGAGGTTACGCAGGAATTGCCGCGTGTTTTTGCCGAATGCCGCATCAGCAACACCAGGCTGACGATTGAAGTGCACGATGTAGAAATCACCGCCTAACGCTTTCTCCCAAACACTGACCCAGTCCATCGGATAACGCTGCAGATAAGGCACACTCAAGTTGATGACGACTTCCACACGATCGGGATGCAGGACACTCATCGCCCACACCACGATCGCACCCCAGTCGTGACCGACAAACGCCGCTTTTTCATAACCGTAGTGATCGAGTAGTCCGACTAAGTCACCACACAAGTGTTCTATGTCGTAATCGGTGACGTCTTTCGGCGCAGTGCTTTGGCCGTAACCGCGCTGATTTGGAACGATGACGTGATAACCCGCTTTCGCGAGTGGCTCGATCTGGTGGCGCCAGGAATAGGCGTGTTCCGGCCAACCATGACAGAGCACGACCGGTTTACCGCTACCTGCGGAGAACACTTCGAGTTCGACGCCGTTGGTGGGAATGAATGCGGGTGAGGGAAAACTCATGTTGGGTTCCGTTTTGGCTTACAGCCGGATCATACGTGACTGGCAAAGTGTGGCGGCACGGTCGCGATCGAATTTCTCCTGGATGATGAGAAAGTAAGCGCTCTAATCAATTGAGGAGAACACCGTGCGTGAACTGGAACCGGTTGAGTTCGACAAGATTGCAGGAGGCTTCCTCCTGTTGACCGGATATGCGCCCCCGCCAAAGTTGCAGGTTCAGGCTGAGAGTTGGCGGCCGCAGGTTGCACCGAGTCCGTTTGTAGGTTCGACGATGTTCGGCGCCTTCGTTTCTCGGTACACAACCACTCCTGTAAATCCATGGATCATCTGAGTTAACCGCAGTCACCCCGCCGATCTAACCGGCGCGCCGGTTGTACGCTTCCCCGGCTTGCCTTCACAATCCCTGGCACTACTACAACGTACCGGGGAGAGAGCGATGCCGGCATTTGATCGTGACAAGCTGACGCACTACATCAAGCTGGTTGGTGGCTCAGTCGCCGCCGGCTTCAACTGCGCTATCAGCGCGGTGGGCGACAAGCTGGGCCTCTACAAAGTCCTGGTCGAACACGGCCCGCTCAACAGCGATGAGATGGCGGATAAAACCGGCCTCTCTGAACGATGGTTGCGTGAGTGGCTTCGTCATCAACGCGCGGTGGGTCATATCGACTGGGATGCGTCGTCCGACCGTTTCTCGATTTGTGCAGAAGCAGCGATGGTGCTCGCGAACCCACAAAGCCCGGCGTTTCTGGCCGGTGGTTTCGATGCGGTGCTCGCCGCCGCACCTGCAGTTCCCAAAGTCGCCGAAGCCTTCCGTACGGGGCGCGGAATGTCCTACGACGATCATGGTGCCAGCTGCGCATGTGGTATCGAACGCCTCTCTGCCTACAGCAAAAAAACCGCACTTGTTAAAGACGTGCTGCCGCTGATCGGCGGGCTCGGTGAACAACTCTCAAAAGGGGCGCGTGTTGCTGACGTTGGATGTGGTGGCGCACTCTCCACCCTCGCGATGGCAAAGGCATTTCCTGCATCAGAGTTTGTCGGCTACGAAATCTCCGAACATGCGCTGGCGCGTGCCAGAACCAACCTGGCGGAGAGTGGTTTGAAGAACGTGCGTTTCGCCAACGCGGCAGAAGAGGCGCTGCCGGGGCAAGCAACCTATGACTTCGTGACGACATTCGATGTGATTCACGATACGCCCTATCCCGATCAGCTGATTCGTTCCATTCGAGGGTCCTTGAAGAACGATGGCCTCTGGCTCTGCGAAGACATTCGCAGCTACCCCACGTTCCAGGAGAACCTCGACAAACAGCCGCTTGCAGCGATGCTCTATGGCTTCTCCATTCTGGTGTGCATGTCTTCAGGTCTTTCAGCACCCGGCGGTGCCGGGCTCGGCACGCTAGGATTCTCCGAACCGGTTGCCCGTGAAATGACAGCAACAGGCGGATTTACCCGCTTCGAACGGCTGGACTACGACAACCCGTTCAACAGTTATTATCTGGTGCGTCCGTAACCTACCTCGGTGAGCTGCCGAAGGAGCACCGTATGCGAGAAAACGATACCCACAGTCTGGCCGTCGGTTATGTTTTGTGGATCTTCGGATTTCTGGGTTCCCATCGGTTCTACTTCGGCAAACCCATCAGCAGCACGATTTATTTTTTCACGCTCGGGCTGCTGTTCATCGGATGGATCATCGACCTCTTCCTGATGCCGAAACTCAAGGCTGAAGCCGAGCGTCGTTATACGCCCGGTGAGAAGAACTACACGCTGGGATGGGTATTTCTGGTGTTCCTCGGCGTGTTTGGCATTCACCGGTTTTATCTGGGGAAGATCTGGACGGGGCTCCTGTACCTCGTGACCGGAGGTTTGCTCTTGCTTGGTGTCCTCTACGACTTCTGGACGCTGAATGGCCAGATCAGTGAGAAGAACCGGGAGTCGTCAGTGCGTTGACGATCCAGCATGGGTGATCGTTTTCTGAGCGATCTGGCGAAGTTCGGGTGATTCTATGGAATCGGCCCACTCGATCGCTTTGCCCCGATCTTTCTGGGCGGCGATCAGCGCGATACGCTCGACAAGTCTTGGTGCTTCCACAAGATCATCGTTGCCAATGACCCAGTCTCCCGCTTCACTCGGTGACGAGAATCCCCATCCGTAAATCACTTCTTCGATGCTTCTGCTTCGAAGTTCTCCTTTCAACGAAAGCGCCGTATCCATGGCTTTTTCAGGGTTTTGGCTGGCGTAATTCCGGAGCGTAACTGGCAGTAATTTTTCGAAAGGTCCGGTGCCGCTGTCCACCAGCCAAGAGACGGCCTTTTCGACGTCACTGGCAGGGAGTCCTCCGGACTCGAACTTGTTGAGCAGCAGATCTCGTTGTTCATCGGGTAGTGTCGTCAATGCGGGTACCGCGTTGTCAAAATCGCTCATCAACCAGACGCTGACAAACGCCTGTAATCGGCCAACGCCTGGACCTTCTTCAACCGGCTGCGCGGTCAGCGCGTGCAAGATCGCCTCCGGATTGTTTTTTACCGAACGCATGGACCATATGCCCAGGCTATTGTCGTACTCACTGTTGTTGTGTTGCGCAAGTGCCTCCTGCAGGGCGACCCAAGCCACTGGATCGTCAACAGGCGCAGTTTCCAGGATACCCATCGTTGCAATCTGACGCTTCGATTCGGGCAGAGATTCGAACGCGATCAGTGACGCAGGTAGATCTGATTTTCCAGGGCGAGCGAAGATGATGTGCGTGACACCGAAATCAGGTTCCTCGGTTTCCCTGACGAGTTGCAATGCAGCTGCCGCATCGAGATCCGCCAGTCGGGAGGCAGCGACGGACATCATGAAGTAGTCCGGATTTTCTTCACGTTGCGATTCTCTGATCCACGTCAGCAATTCGGCAGTCTCCGCCGAAGCGATCCAATGCATGCTCGCCACATTTCGGTCGATCAGCTCAGTAGCAGGAACGGAAAGTACATCCAGTCGCTTTGCCACCTTGGGCAGGTCTGCGGACATTACGTTCTCCGATCGTCGTTCAGGATCAAAAGAACTGATTCTTGTGTATGCGGTGGTGCGGTGAGATGCCTGACGGCCATCCTGAGCTTCTGAGCCCTCCGCTTGTAAGGCCGGCATCGTCGTGAGCGCGGCTTGGAACGGGACGTCACCCATCCAATGCGAAGCCCCCCAGCCAGCTGCGAAACAAATCAGAGCGAACAAGCCAGACTTCCAGCCGAATGCCATCGGACCCCCTGTCCGCCACTCAGAGCAGTACTCGAATGTTGATCGCTTGAAATCCCGGAGTTCAGGGTTACGCTGCGCACATGACCTCACCGAATCAAGAAGACCTGATGCTCGCCACGCTTTCCCGGCAAAACTTGCTACTGGGTGCGAGTACCGCAACGCTTGCCGCATCTGCACCCTTGTTTTTGGCGCCGAAAGCCCAGGCTGCGCCCCATGAGCAGCTTGTAAGGGACTTCCTGCGCGTACTTTCCCCCGCACAGCGTGATGCGATTTTCCTCCCGTGAGACGATCCATCGAGACAGCTGGTCAACACTATCGCCATTCGCAAGGCGCCTCATATCGGTACCGTACTCAATGCCGAACAGATGCCTCATGCCTGGCGATTGTGGGCATCGATGCAATCGGAAAGCGGACGCGCTCGTCTGGTTCAGCCGTTGAAGGCCGAGGCGGCTGGGTTGGATGGTTGTGTGCTCACGATCTACGGAGAACCCGAACGTGGGCCGTGCCAGTCGGTGATCAGCGGCTGCCATCTCGATTTGCGTGCTGGAACCCAGGCGAATGGCAGCTTTGGGGATGGCATCGCCTGGGGGCATCAGATCGGCAATCACGAGCTGCGTGTTCCTGGCAATGTTTGGGCGCATCACAGTGATGCGCTGAATCGGTTGGCCGCTATGTTGCGGCCGGAGCAGCTGTCGACAGCGATTTGTGCTGAACCACCCAATGAGCTTCTGCTGCAGGTGCAGTCGAAAGGCGGGCGGTTTGAAGGTTTGTCTGCCAAAGCGATGGACGAAGCACAGCGTGCGTCGTTGTGCGAACTCATCACGACCGTCGTCAGCGCGTTTATGCCTGAATACGCCGCGAAAGCGATGGATGACATCGCCGCCAACGGCGGATTCGAGGATGTCCATGTCGCGTTGTATCGCGACTACGGTTTTTACGCCGATGGTGCGCGATTTGCTGATTCGACCCCGAGAGGCAACGAACGACCTTATTTCCAGGTGTGGCGGGTCGAAGGCCCGGGGCTCGTCTTGCACTTCCAGGGTTGGCTACACGTGCATGCATATCTGCGATTGACACGTGATCCCCTGCGTCAACACGTTGGGGAGACCCTGGCTGAAGCGCATCAGCAGGTTGAAGGCGCGTCTGTTCGCAGTTTTATGGAGCCGGCGATGAGCGTAGTTTTTGATGCAGACGCCGCCTTGATGCCAGGGCCGTTACCGGCGCGAATTGTCCCGGGGCCAGTCACCACAGGAACGATGTTCACTTTTGATCCTTTTGCCAATCATCTGGTTGCGGCACAGATACGTGGCGATCAACTCGGCGAGATGATCAGGCAACGCCTTGGCAAGATCGATCCGGCGAGGACTTATCGCATCGCCACCATCGACTATGCGCTCGAAGAATATCGGGCTGATCTTGGACAAGTTGAACGTGTTGAGTCCTCGGATCAGCTGCTCCGTTATGCATTGATCGAACATGTTCGTGCCGATGGGCTGCGTTCACTGACCAGCTGACGTTACGTCGCAGACTGAATCGTCCCCACAGCAAAACTGGCAAACAGAAAGTCTCCGGCTGCGATCAAGACCGCGGTGATGCGCGCGATGTAACTTTGCCAGCCCACCAAACGAGATCCGTACCACCACATCCACACCGGTGTACCCACCAGGGCAAGCGGGAAGTTGAGACCAAGCCATAACCACCGATCAGCCAGCGTTGCACTGCATCGACGGTGACGACGATGACGCCACCTGCGAAAGCCAGCATGAGATCCCGTTGCAAACCGTTGAGACGCGTCAGACGTGCTTCGGCAAGTGGTACCCACCAGCTGACGAAGGCGACCGGGCCAATCAGTCCTGCACCAAGTCCCAGACCCAATGCAGGCCATCGATCAAGTGAACGGAAAACGACAATCGCTGTTGTGATGAGCAGTGCGGTTGTGGCGAACCACACCGTCGCGTGGCTTGTGTCGCCTGCTGCAAGCCATGTCAGTGTTCGGCCGAGATTGGGTTCAACCTTCACCTGTGATGCGAGGTAGATGCCGAGACCCGCGAGTGCCAGACCAGCGAGGATGGCGAATGTGTTGTGTGGTGGAACCAAACACGCCAACGCACCCCCGACTACCGCACCCAGCACCAGGCCACCTGCTGCGCCGATCTCACCAAGGTTCAGGAACCCTGCCACACATCCGGCAATGGCACCGGTCGACACGGCGAGAAAGGTGAAAGGAGAAGTGATGTGTTTATCGAACCTCGCGCCAGCAAGCGCGAGCAAGGCGCCTCCGCTGAAGCCAAGCAGCCAACGTGGGAAGTTGGCGTCGAACGTAAAGGCTGCGGTTTCTCCCGCAGGCAAACGAAACTGCAGGCTCGTCGCGAAAATCAAAACCAAAAGGCCGACGAGGCTCCACAGCACCGTTCGCCAAAGTTGAGGGGTGGCTGCAGTCATCGGAAGTTTCCGAAGGGCGGTAGCGCAGCTTATCGCCGTCACAACACCTTGTGTACCCGATCCGATGCGTCCGATACCGCCACACCCACTGGTACACTGCCGTCCCTCTGCCTTACATCACTGAAGGAGTGGCCGTGGCCACGGACTCTGCATCACCTCACAAGTCGCCAGCTGGTTTCGGTTTCGACACGTTGTCCGTTCACGCCGGACAAGCCCCTGATCCGACGACAGGCGCTCGCGCTACACCGATCTATCAGAGCGCTTCCTTCGTCTTCACCGATGCGGATCAGGCGGTGGGCCTTTTCAATATTGAGCGGGCGGGACATGTGTATTCGAGGCTGTCGAATCCAACAAACGCGGTGCTTGAAGAACGCATCGCCGCACTCGACGGAGGTGTCGGCGCTATAGCAGCCGCGAGTGGCCAGGCAGCGATGCATCTCGCAATCGCTACGCTTTGCAGTGCAGGTGATCACATCGTTGCCTCCCGCTCGATTTACGGTGGCACACACAACCTGCTCGAATACACGCTGCCACGTTTTGGTATCAACACCACCTTTGTTGACCCGAGGAACGTGGACGCCTTTGTTAACGCCATCCATCCGGAAACGAAACTGGTGTTTGGTGAGATCTTGGGTAACCCGGGCCTTGAAGTCCTTGATGTGCCCCGACTCGCTGCAGCGGTGCATGCCAAAGGTCTGCCGCTCCTCATCGACGCAACGTTTGCGACGCCCTTTCTGTTCAAGCCCCTCGATCATGGCGCCGATCTCGTGGTGCATTCCGCAACGAAGTTCCTGAGTGGTCACGGTGTGGTGATTGGTGGATTGCTCGTGGATGGCGGAACGTTTGACTGGGAACGACAGGATCGTTTCCCGACACTCACGAAGCCTTATGCCGGCTTTCACGATCTGGTTTTCGCAGAAGAGTTCGGCCCCTCTGCGCTCCTGATGCGCGCGCGCAAAGAAGGGATGCGTGACTTCGGCGCGTGTATGGCACCGATGACGGCGTTCCAGATTCTTCAGGGAATCGAAACGCTACCGCTGCGTATGGCGCGGCACGTCGAGAATGCACAGTCTGTCGCGGAGTTTCTCGCGAAGAGTTCGGTCGTGGAATCGGTGAACTATCCTGGCCTCAAGACACACCCCGATCATGAGCTCGCAGCGAGACTTCTGCCACGTGGAGCCGGTGCAGTGCTCAGCTTCGAGATTCGAGGAGGTCGCGCTGCGGGGCGTCTCTTCATCGAACGGCTCGAACTCTTCAGCCATCTCGCCAACGTCGGTGATGCGAAATCACTGGTGATTCACCCGGCGAGCACCACGCATCACCGTATGGACGCCAACGCGCTACGTGCTGCGGGCATCGGTGAAGGTCTGGTTCGACTTTCCATCGGGCTCGAAGATCCACGTGATCTCATTGAAGATCTTGGACGCGCACTTCGTGCCGTTGAAAAAGCGGGAGCGAAATAACATGCGGACACACGTGGACGGGCACGAAGTCTTTGTGGGTCAAGGCAGTGGTCATGGCGATGGCACCGCGATCCTGATGTTGCACGGTGCGGGTATGGACCACACCGTGTGGACACTGCCCGCGCGCTACTTCGCACGCCATGGTTTTCAGGTCATTGCGCCGGATCTACCGGCACATGGTCGCTCCGGTGGCGAAGCGCTTGATTCCATTCCGGCGCTCGCAGCGTGGAGTTGGCGTTTGCTGGATGCGCTGAAGGTGGAGAAAGCTGTTTTGTTTGGCCACAGCATGGGATCACTGATCGCGAGTGCCATGGCGTCATTACACCCCGACAGAACGCTCGCACTTGGATTGCTCGGCACCTCCGAACCCATGCGTGTGTCCGACCCCTTGTTGAACGCAGCCGGTGACAATCATCCTGCGGCGTTCGACATGGCCAATACCTGGAGCCACAGTTTGCGTGGACGACTCGGTGGCAATCCACAGCCTGGCACATGGTTGATGGCGTCGGGCCGCCGATTGCTCGACCGCAATCGCCCGGGGGTCTATGCCGCAGACTTTAACGCATGTAACCGGTTTGACCCCTCGACAATCCAGACGCCCCTCAGTTGCCCTGTGCTTGTGATTGCCGGCGAATCGGATCAGATGACACCGGTTAAAGCAGGGCTGGGTGTTGCCAAGCGATTCAGCCATTCCACGGTGGTGAAACTGCCAGGATGTGGACACTCGATGTTGGGCGAAAAACCCAATGAGGTGCTCGATGCGATGCGGGGGTTGGTGAGCGCAGTCACCTCTACATAGATCTGCAGGGACCGGAACGCGGGTAAAGCATGTTCTCAGCGGGTCTCCGGAGTCACGGGGATGGCGTAATGCATCAGCGAAGCCGGCGAGTTCGCCTGGAATTCCGGTCCGTAGTACTCGATGTCTGCCGCCCAGGTATGTCTGAGACCGGTTCCCGCCAGCCAACTTGAATAGATGTAGTTGACGGTTCGGTCGAGATTGTCGACTTCACCGTGGTGGGTGAACCTCGCATAACGTGTGGCTGGCAACGTCATTTGGGTCATGCCTGCAGGTACGTGCTGAAAGTCCGGAACCTCAGTAACCGCGAAATACTCCAGTTCGTCGCTGTTGGCCGGCGTCTGCCGGATGATCCCGTAACAGAGGTTGCCGACCTGTTCCTGAACTTCGTCCAGCCTCGCGAGAAATTTGTCCCACAATCCTGGCAACTTTTGCGCGAGATTGTTCTTCTCTGAATCAACGCCGAAATACTGCGTCCGTAGCCCGATCAGCTTCATCTCCGGTCGATCGAAAATCTCTGGCTGCAGCGAGATGTTGTGATTGATGTGACGCAGGTACTCCGAATCAAACCTGACCTTGCGCAGAAAGGGGAAGGCCTGGTGATGTCGTCGATAGGACGCCGGCGTTACACCGAAGGCCTTGTTGAACGCTCGGGTAAAACTCTCCTGACTTTCAAAGCCACTCGCCAACGCGATATCGATGATCCGCGCATTTGTCGAAGCCAGTTTGTCGAGTGCGTTGGCGAGTCGCCGCGAACGGATATACGTCTTCAGCGTCTCGTTGGTCAGCGCCTTGAACATACGCTGGAAGTGCCATTGGCTGATACCTGCATCACGCGCGATTTCAGCGGCGTCGATCTCGGTATCGAGTCGATCCTCAATCAGGTCGATGCCTTTCTGAATTTGCGCCAGGAAGTTCATGTTGATCAGTGTCTGTCTGCATGCATTGAGCTATGACGCCTGTGTTTCGAAGAAGCCGGTCATCGAGACCAACAAGCCTGAGCTGTTGTACTCCCCGTAGCTGATGCCTTCACTCAGCGCGGCGTAGTGCTTCCGCGGTCTGCAACACCATGGTCCTTGCCTGTTCGGTAGGCATCAGGAGTTTCACCAGCTGACGCTGCATCAATGGCAAGTCGATGAGCCTCTTGCCAAATGCCTGACGATGACGAGCCACAAAGAGCACATCTGTGGTCGCCCGACGCATGAGTCCGGCAGCACGCATGCCATTGGACAGACGTGAGTTGTTGATTATGTCGGCCATCATGTTAAAGCCGCGCCCGGGCTGACCGATGAGGTAAGCGGTTGCACCTTCGAAACGTATCTCGCCACTCGCCATGGAGCGTGTGCCGAGTTTTTCTTTGAGACGGATGATGCGGTAGCGGTTATCGATGCCGCTCTCGTAGCGTCGTGGCAGCAGAAACAAGGAAATGCCCGACATACCCGAGGGTGCGCCATCGATTCGTGCGAGCACCATGGCGAGGTCAGCGTCGGGATTCGAGCAGAACCACTTGTCGCCGTGCAGGCGATAGCTGCCGTCAGCTCGAGGTTCTGCACGAACGCTGGTTGCTGAAACGTCGGACCCGGTCCCTTGTTCGGTCATGAACATGGCGCCTCGCCAGAGCTCATCAAAATCCTGGGTGGTGAGCGCCGGCATGTATCGTTTGATCAATGCCGAACTGCCGAACTTGCGCAGCGTACGGATTAACGAATCCGTCATGGAAAGTGGACAACACAGCCCAAACTCCGCCTGCACAAAGAGATAGGTCAACGCGTACTTCACCAGAGGCGGCATCACGTCCGGCCAGTCCAGCACGCCTGGCCGATGTGACATCGCCGCGAGGCCATACTCGGAAAAGGCGATGCGTTCCATCTCCACATAAGCGAGATGTTTGTTGATCTGCTACTGATCAATGCCTGTCCGGGCGCGATGTTCGAGCGCTGGCGGGTTCTTGTCCGCGATCAGTGCGAGCTGATCGAGCACACCTCCAGCAAGTTCACCCATCCGTTCGAGATGTGGTTCCAGGTGCGCGAACAGGGGGCCCGGCAGATAGAGCTTGAGCAGCCGGCCAAAGAGGGGATCGGTGGTGTAGAGGTTGTCACCGTGCCGATCCGGGACAGGATGTTCACCCGCGTGTTCAGGCATGTCGAAACGTTTCCTTCACCAGAGATTCACTCAGCGACCAGAGTCCTTCAGCACGATCAGGATCAAGGGCATAGGCGCGCACGCCCGAACGGGTCATGGGATCGTTGGTCACTTCAGCAACATGGCAGTCTTCACAGAATCGACCACCGACCTCATCAGCCGTCGCGCGAAAACCTGACCACACGGACGTGGCAGCACCTTGTGGAACCGTCTTGAAGACAAGGGCTGATGTCGTGCCGGCACCACTGGTGATCCGCGCGATCATTTCCGGCGTCATGTGCCGTCCAAGTTCGGTCTGAATCACGCCGGGATGTACCGCATTAACTCGAATACCACGGGATTTCAGCCTTCGATCCAGCGCGACAGAAAAAAGAATGTTGGCCGTCTTGCTCCGGCCGTAACCCACAAAGGGGTCGTAGGACGACTTCTGGAAAAACGGGTCATCAAGATCAACGTCGGCAAATCGATGTCCGGCAGAGGAGAGATTCACCACGCGGCCGCCTGAACGCAGCAACGGAGCCAGCCGATTGATCAGCACAAAGTGGCCGAGGTGATTGGTCCCGAATTGAGTTTCGAAGCCGTCTGCGGTTTTGCCTTCAGGACAGGCCATCACACCTGCGTTGGCAATGATCGCGTCGAGTGGGTTGTTGGCAGCGAGAAGCTGATCACTGCAGCGGCGCAAACTGCGTAGATCTGCAAGATCCCCTTGAACCATTTCAAAGGATCCACCGTTCGCCTTTGCCGTGACGGTGACATTCGCCGTTGCTCGTTTTCCTTTGTTGATATCACGCACCAGGCCGACGACGTCGGCGCCGTGTGCTGCGAGCGCGCGACAGGTCTCCACACCAAGCCCAGCAGATGCACCGGTGACGAGAATACGTCTTCCGTGGAGATCAACACCGTCGAGAACTTCGTCCGTGGTAGATGTTGCGTCGAAGGACTGTGCCATAGAACCTCTCTTGTGAATGTCAGCTGATGCCGAGCCGCTTGAGCTGCTCGTCAGGCGCGTGAATCGATTTGAGCGCGGCCTGCAGACACTCGATCATGCGCGCTTCCTGTGCATCGCCACACCGGTTTTCTCCCTCATCCGGATCATTGTTCAAGTCATAGAGGTGGTGCTGGTTCGGTTTGTGGCCAAGTGCCCAGAAGGGGAGGGGATCACCCGCTGCAAACGGTTGACGGATAACGGGTACCTCAGAGCCAGGCATGAAATCCAGGAAGGCGCGACGATCTGGTTTCGGCAGTTCGAAGGTATGTTCTGGAACGATCGGCATCGTCGACCAACGATTTGACCACATGGACAGCGGCATGTTGTCGGCACTCGCTGGTCCATGGGCGTACTTGTGACGACCGTCGTGGATGTGAACCCATTTCCCCCACACACCAGCTAACGCCCATTCACGGACTTGTGTTTGTTCCTTTGTCAGCAGTGGCAACAAGGATTTACCGTGATTGACGTGTTTTGGCGCAAGGCCAAAAAGCGCGTAGAGCGTTGCGTTGATGTCCACATTGGTGGTGAGTGCGTGGGTTCGTCCCGGTGTTGCGCCGGGCATCCGGATCATGAGTGGTGTATGGCCAAGCGCTTCAAAATGTGGCACGCCGGGTTTACCAAAAATGTCCCGTTCACCGAGGTAGTGGCCATGATCTGTACAGACGATCACCGTCGTGTTGTCGGTGAGACCATTGCGATCAATGGAATCGAGCAGTCGACCAAACCAGTGATCGATCATCGAGAGCTTGCTGCCGTAGTTGGCCCTGATGTGTCGCGCCTGGCGTTCACTCAGGATGCCACGTTCGACAGTCCCGACACTGTAAGGTGGCCAGATGATGAGCTCGTCGGTCCAGTCGGGGTCGTATTTGTTCGCCCATGGATCCGGTGTGTCGAAGGGTTCGTGGGGATCGAACTCATCGATGAACAACATGAATTGTTTGTGTGCGTTGGCGTTGTGGTCGAGCCACGTCGCCGCCGTGTGCATGGTGCGGGGTCCGGGGAAATCCATCTCGTCACGAAACCAGGAGCGGTTGTCATGGTAGTACTGACCGCGTGACGCCTGCGCAGGCAGAGCAGGTGCACCGGCCCAACTCGGATCAGCACGGGTTTTCCACGGATCGTTCTCGTGGCCGCGCAGATATTCCCAACCCCGAAACTCGGTGTGGTAATTCTCGCCACCCACTTCGAAGAGGTGCGGGTGATCAGAAACCAACATCGTTGTCACACCCGCTTTGCGCAGCGGCACTGTGATGGCTTCTTCCCACAGTTCGATGGAGCCCCACGGCCGCCATAGAAAATCCAGAGCGCCGACGAGGATGTCGTGACGTGCGGGCATACACGGCAGCGACCCCACGAAGTGATTATCGAAACACATCGCCGAACGTGCGAACCGGTCGAGGTTTGGCGTTTCGAATTCCGTGCCACCGAAAGCGCCGATCAGGTGTCGGTTCAGGCTGTCGAGCAGCACGACTATGGCGTTGGCAGGTTCGGTCGCTGGAGTTTGCATCGGCGAGGTACTTCTGGATCGGGCCGTCGACGTTAAACCATCGAGAGACCTATCCGCTACATGTGCCTGAAGAGATGGGCGTAAGCCTCGCTGGTACGCAGTTCTTCCTTGCGGCCCCGAATTTTCAACACATAACGACCACGCAGATCACGTTTGGCCTCATCGATAGCACGCGCATTGACGATGGCACTGCGGTGGACGCGCCAGAAGTGCTCCGGATCGAGCTGGTCTTCGAGTTCCTTGATGGACAGTCGCACCACCTGCTCCCGGTCTGCGGTGACCACCGTGGTGTATTTGCTGTCGCTCTGGAAATAGAGCACTTCGTCAATGGAGACGAGCCGCGTGGTTTCACCATGACCGACACGCAACCATTGCAATCGTTGTGGCGGGGGCTGCTTGTGCGCTACGAGTTGATCGAGCAATGTCGCAAGATTCTGATGAGCAGGTGGCGGCAGACTACGCAGTCGCTGTACACACGATTGCAGTCGTTCGTCATCCACGGGTTTGAGCAGATAGTCCGTGGCTGACGTGGTTAAGGCGTCTACCGCATATTGGTCGTAGGCGGTGACGAACACGACCCGTGTTCCGGGTGGCACGGAGCGTGCGACTTCGAGACCCGTCAGACCCGGCATGCGGATATCGAGAAACGCGATGTCGGGTGTGGTGCGCGCGATGAGTGCCAGAGCTTCGACGCCGTTGAAGGCCACACCTGCGATTTCGAGTTCTGGCCAGAGCTACTCGAGACGTGATTGCAGGTGACCTGCGAGAAGCACTTCGTCATCAGCGATGATCGCAGTGGTCATGCCTTTGGCTCTGGCAGCTTCAATTCTGCGGTGACACCACCGCCGGGGTTTTCGAAGAGGTTCAGTTCTGCCTGATTGCCGTAGAGCTCGGCCAATTGTTCTCTCACGTTGCGTAGTCCAACACCGTTGCCCTGTTGCGTCCAACCAAAACCGCGTCCCGTGTCCGCGACACGAATCAGAACGAAATCACCCATGGATCGTGCATCGACGTCAATACGGCCACCTTCGAGTTTGGGATCGAGACCGTGTACCAAGGCGTTTTCCACGAGCGGCTGCAACAACAATGGTGGAAGAGCAAACGAGCGGAGTGATTCCGGGACGTCGATGTAAATCTGCAAGCGTTCACCCATACGTACCTTCTGGATATTGAGGCACGCCGTCACGATATCGAGCTCTTCAGCGAGGCTGGCGACTCTCCGCGAGTCCGCCGGAGGGATGCCCGCAGCAGACGAGAGAGGTTCTGGAGCATCGACTCGGCCGCATCGGCATTGGTATGAATGAGGCTCTGGACATTGCTTAAGGTGTTGAACAAGAAGTGAGGTTCAATCTGGGCTTGTAGCAGTCGCAACTCTGTTTCTAGCAGTCGTCGTTCTTACGCGAGACGGCTGGTTTCCGCTTCTGCCAGTTGTGTCTGTGCCTTCAGCAGTTGTTCCCGGGTGCTGAAGATCAGAAAGCCAACAATGCCGAAGAAAACACCAGCGATGAGACTTGAATAATCACTCGAGAAGAAGAACCACGGATCACGCAGGATGATGAGACCGGCGATGATCAACCCGACGCCGAGGCCGACCATGGATATGATGATTGGCCCGAGATACCACGACTCCCACGTGTTCAGCCGGTCTGACAAGAGCACGAAGGCCGTATTGATCGATAACCCGATACACAAAGAGATGATGAGCGAGGCGTTGAACGAGTATGACATGCCCATGAGCGAGAGCAGTACCGCGATGGCAAAGCAGAAGGTTGCTGTTAGTAGATAGCCGGCTGCAACCTGTTTCCACTGCTTGGTTCCTGAATAGACCATCAGCTGGCGACAAAGCGTCCGTGTAACCCGAGGGGCAGCGCGTACGGTAACGTCGCGGTGGCAACGGGGCCGGCGTCGATGGCACAAACGTCAAAAACGTTCAGCAGCATGCGATCCGCGCGGGTATCGAGAGCGCTACCGACTACTCAACCATCTTCTTCTGGCGCGCTTCCGGGCGCTGCGACGAACAAGTGCTCTTCTGGCATCACATGATCCGCGTATCGGAACGTAGTGAGGCGATCCCCTCCATCTTCCCAAACGGCGACGCCGTTCAGCAGTGGATGAGGAGCGGGTTGGTCCATAGACGCACAGAGAAACACCAGGCGCCGATTTCGCAATGTACTGATGCGTGGATCAATCACCGGAAACTCACTGTCGAACCCTGGCCCGAACATCGGTACTTCGTTGGCAGTGCCTCGCGCGAGGTCAATGCAGTAGCGATAGTGGTGGCTGGCGCTGGACTTGCCACGTTGACCACGCATCACTTCACGAAAGCTGTCGATCATCGAGAGGGGATCCGGCGCACGTGCCGCATCGAAGTGAATGACGTCACCGTCTTCCCAACCATTGCCATAGTGGAACACCCACTGCGCGGGCAACTCGAACCAGCGCACTTTTGAGAAGTCGTTCTTGTTGACCACCATCACGCGAGTGGGTTGATCCGGTTCCCAGATGTGACCGTCCAGGAAGTTGGTCATTCCACCTTTCGGTTTGAAGTGAAAGGGTGGCAGCAGTATCACGAGGTGTTTTGCAGTGACGATGAAATCGTGGGGCATGGTCATCGGCGAAACCGGTACTGCGCCCATCTTGACCAGTTTTCCAGAAGCGTCGATGTGCCAAAGCGCGATCAACCCGGCTCCGGAGACATAACCGAAGTTCCAGAGCGTGCCGTCGGGCTCAATGCGCGGATGTGCGGAGAAGGGCACACCCTCAGCGTCCGACCCAAAGGAATAGATCCCGCGCGTCGATAGATCGTTCGCGTCCATGTCCCATGGCGAACCCGCTTCCCGCAGCGCCAGAAGTTTGCCGTGATGCGTCAGAACGGAAATGTTAGCAACGTTGACGAGGTCGGCGCTGGATACGGGTGCGGGATTCGGTGGCACGCTTCCGAAGCCGGGATAGAGGGCTCGCCCCGCAGCGGTTTCGGCAGCGAGTTTTTTGGTCTGGATCATCCGACCTTGATGTCGCACACCGTCCGGAAACATGCGCCAGGCCTGCAACATGCCGTCGCCATCGAACCAGTGACGATAACGGAATCCGGCGATTTCATGTTTGGCAGGGCCGTTGCGATAGAGTGTTCCCGTTAGACCTACGGGTCACTTACCGGAGACGACCGCGGCGGATTCAAAGCGGTCCTGCTATGCGGTACGAAAGGCTTTGAACCAACCTTCCAGCTTGAGTGCGTCGTCGAACCCCTGCGCCCATTCGTCGCGGACCTGAGCGAAGGCGTGGGGCAGTTGAGACAGCAGCGTAGCGGCGACCGAGAGCTTCAGGAAATCACGTCGCGCGGCCACGTTATTTCTCCACGCGAATCGTGAGTTTGGCGCTGCCATTCAAGGTGAATTTAGCATCTTCAAACTTCGGTGGTCCGAAGTTGCCGCGGGCGTTGTTGGACATACCCCAGGGCTCTTTGGGCATGCCGACCATATTGCTGTCGAGTTCGCCATTGCCATTGACGTCGTGCATCACACGCACCGCGTAATCGCCGGCCGGCAGTGCATCGATTGAGAAGGCCACATTGCCGATACGCGCGGGTAACACCAGCTGCGCTGCGGCAGGACCTTTGTTATCAAAGGCGGCGGCATCACCAACCATCACCATGAGTTTGCCATCGGCCGTTTGGATACCTTCAAAGACGATATTCAGTTCATCGGCGCGCGCACGGTTGGTGCAGAACGCGATCAGTAACGCGAGTACGAGCAGTGCCGGGTACAGGCGGGAAACAACGGGGGTACGCATGTCAGCTCCAGATAGTCTCGATGGCGCAGAGCCTAGTGGAGTGGGCTTTGTGGTCGCCACAAACTCGCGATGAACCGGGGAATACGCCGACGGAATCGTGCCGGCGTGATCCCCACAATCTGAACTTCAGCCGACGGAACGCTTCCGGCCCGGAGCGCGCTTGTCACCGACGATACGTCCCCAGTCCATCGAGAGGGAGCGGCGCAACGACTCTAGGGCGTCATAACCCACGCGCATAGCCAGAACCTGTTCGGCTTCGCGGAGGGTGCCCATTGCCGTTTGGATCAACCTTGCGCCACGTTCGCTGAAAACGATTCGATTGGCGCGTTTGTCGTTCGGATCGGGAATCTGGGTGACGATGTCGTCCTGCTCCAGATCGTTGATCTGCTGCTGGATGGCCTGGCGGCTGACACCGAGAACTCGGGCCAATTCCGCGGCTCGAGCTACGCCGTTAGCAACATTGATGAGGATCATGGTCTGGGTGCGCGTACGGGGTACATAACCGGCGCGTTCCAGGCCGTTCTGCAGGCTCTCGTCCATCCAATAGTAAGCGCGCAGCAGGTCGCGCATGAGCAGCTCCTGAGGAGCATCCTGTACTGCTGTGTTCACTGACGATTGGGAAGTCTGGTTGTCCATTTCACCTGTCTCGAAGAGTCCCCGGAACTTTTCCGGAGGATTTTGGATGTATCCCTCGCCATTCACCGTACTTGGCTTTTGGCGGGGCTGCCGCAATCACTGGGTAAAAACCCGGCAGTATTGTCTACCCAACGTTTGAATGAGGGCAACTCGATTTACATTAAATCCGGAGCTTTTTTGCAGGTGGTTGTGAGGTGGTGCGCAAGAAGACTACGTAAGTAGCTGTTTGTCGGAGGAAGTGGAGGAGATTTCACGAGGTGTGTCCTCGTGGGGGAGTCGTTCAGGTTGCAATTTGTGGGCTTTGACCGCGCAATATCGTCAATCATCTAACAGCGGAGTCATGTCGAATTGGACCAGCAGGGGGAATACCGGATACCGGCAACGCAGGCAGCAGTTTGGCAGGCGCTTAACGATCCAGCGGTACTCGCCCGGTGCATTCCGGGCTGCCAGTCAATGGAGAAAACTGACGACACTCACTTCAGCGCCAAGGTGAAGGCGAAAGTCGGTCCGGTCAGCGCGACCTTTGATGTGCTATTGGAGCTGGCTGACGTCGATCCTCCGACGGGTTACCGCATCGATGGTCAAGTCAAAGGTGGTCCGGCAGGATTTGGGAAAGGGGGGGCCAAGGTGCGCATCGAAGCCGTTTCGGAAGGTCAGACCTTGCTTACCTATCAAGTCGAAGCGTCCATCGGTGGCAAACTCGCCCAGGTAGGATCTCGGCTCATCGATGCGGCTACCCGTAAGATCGCGGATGAGTTCTTCACTGCATTCAGAGCGGAAGTTGGACAATCTGAGGCCGACTCTGTAGCCGACGTAAGTTCACAGGACGATTCAGAGCCGGAAAAAACCGCGGTAGCAGCAGAGGCCGCTCCGGCAAACAACGATCAGTGGAAGGTCTGGGCGGTCGTTTTCGGCTTATTTGTCGTCGCGATGGTGCTCGCTATCTGACGTCATGCCTGCATGGATTGCGAACCACTGGGTGCTCGCACCACACAAATTGTTGTGGATCTTTATTCCCTAACTCGCTCTGAGGTATTGACGACAAAGAGCCGGTGGTTCTTCATTGTCCTCAGGGGAAGGGGACATCATGCAGATCACGCTGACCGTCAACGGCACGCTTCGTGAGCTCGACGTGCCGGAAAATACGTTACTCGTCGACATCCTGAGAGAAAGACTCAGGCTCACTGGAACACACGTCGGTTGCGACACCAGCCAGTGTGGTGCGTGCACGGTGCACCTGAATGGCCGTGCGGTGAAAAGTTGCACCGTGCTCGCGGGTCAAGCTGATGGCACATCGGTTCTCACCATCGAAGGAATCGGTACACCTGATGTGCTGCATCCGATGCAAGCTGCCTTTCGCGAATGTCACGCGCTGCAATGTGGGTTCTGCACGCCGTGCATGATCATGGCGGCGATTGACCTCGTCGAAAACCACAAAGAACTCGATAACAAGTCCGTGCGCGAGGGCCTCGAAGGCAACTTCTGTCGCTGTACGGGTTATCACAACATCGTCAGGGCGGTGCTCTCTGCTGCAGAAAAAATGGCCGCGAAGGCCTGAAGGAGGCGCCGTGTCTACGTCCGTCGCGTCGTCTGAATCTGCATCCACTTCCTCATCCGGACTGAAACCATCAGGACTCAACCCTTCAGGGATTGGCGCCTCCGTACTGCGCCGCGAAGATGCGCGTTTTATCACTGGCAACGGCCGCTACACCGATGACATTCGTGTCGAAGGGCAGGTCTACGCCGTCTTTGTGCGCTCTCCTTATGCCCATGCCAAGGTCACTCGAGTGGATATCGGTGATGCGCTGGCGACACCTCGTGTCATTGCAGTACTCACCGGTGCGGATATGCAGGCCGATGGCATCGGCGGTTTACCGTGTGGCTGGATGGTGAAACAGAAAGACGGTACCGACATGCGTTCACCCAACCATCCCCCGTTGGTGGTCGACAAGGTGAACTACGCCGGTGAGCCGGTGGCGATTGTGATCGCCGAGACGGTGGAAGCGGCGCGACAAGGCGCCGATGCGGTGGCCGTCGACTATGACGAGCTGCAGGCGATTATCGACCTCGGTACCGCGACGGATTCTTCAGAGATTCACCCCGGTATTTCTAACAACCTGGCTTACGAATGGGAGCTCGGAGATCGCGCAGCAACGGATGCCGCTCTCGCTTCTGCAGCTCACGTCACGCGGCTCGATCTTACTAACAACCGCCTGATCCCCAACGCGATTGAGCCTCGCGCCGCATTGGGCGTCTTTGATGCCACAACGGGCGAGCACACGCTCTACACAACAAGCCAGAATCCGCATCTGGAGCGGCTGGTGTTGTCAGCGTTCGTCAACATCGCACCGGAACACAAACTGCGAGTGATCGCGCCGGACGTCGGCGGTGGTTTTGGTTCGAAGATATTCATCTACAGCGAAGAAACTGCAGTCATCTGGGCCGCTCGGCGGGTGCGTCGACCGGTGAAGTGGACGGCGGACCGTAGCGAGTCTTTTCTCGCGGATGCACATGGGCGAGACCATCTCACCCATGCGGAACTTGGCATCGATGCGAGTGGCAACTTTGTCGCCCTCAAGGTGCACACCGTCGCCAATCTTGGCGCATACCTCTCGACGTTCGGATCGTCGGTTCCGACCTATCTCTACGGAACACTGCTCGCCGGCCAATATCGCACGCCTAACATTCACGTTGAGGTGCAAGGCGTTTTCACCAACACCGCGCCTGTGGATGCCTATCGTGGCGCGGGTCGACCGGAAGCCACGTACGTGGTTGAACGTATCGTTGAAAACGCAGCGCGAGAACTGCAGCAGGATCCGGCGGAACTGCGTCGTCGCAACATGATTCAACCAGATCAGTTTCCGTATCAAACGCCCGTCGCGTTGGTCTATGACGTCGGCGACTACGAAAAGAGTCTCGACAAGGCACTCGGTCTCATTGACTACGATGGGTTTAGCGCGCGTCGCAAGATTTCAGAAGCGAAGGGTCATCACCGCGGCATTGGTCTCGCGTGTTACATCGAAGCATGTGGACTTGCACCGTCGAAACTCGCCATTGCCCTGGGTGCCGGTGTGGGTCTCTATGAAAGTGGTGAAGTGCGTATGAACCCCACCGGTTCAGTGACCGTGTTCACCGGCTCACACTCCCATGGTCAAGGTCATGAGACGACGTTTGCACAAGTGGTCTCTGACAAGTTGGGAGTGCCGTTTGATGCTGTCGAAGTCGTGCACGGTGATACAGGTCGAGTGGAGTTTGGCCTTGGAACCTATGGCTCGCGTTCACTCGCCGTTGGTGGATCGGCGCTGATTCGCGCCTCTGAAAAGATCATCAACAAAGGCCGAAAGATCGCAGCTCACTTGATGGAAGGTGCGGAAGAGGCGGTGGATTTCTCTGGCGGTCGATTCAGTTTGCGCGATTCGAATCGCAGTCTGTCCATCCAGGAAGTGGCGTTCGCTGCCTATGTTCCTGGCAACTACCCCGACGACTTGGAGCCCGGGCTTTCGGAGAAAGCGTTCTACGATCCTCAAAACTTCACCTATCCCGCCGGTACACATATCGCCGAAGTCGAGATCGACGGCGAGACGGGTGTGGTTTCGGTGGTCAACTTTGTAGCCGTGGATGACTTTGGTCGCATCATCAACCCCCTGATCGTGCATGGTCAGGTACACGGCGGTGTGGCGCAGGGCATTGGTCAGGCACTGCTGGAGATCGGGCTGTACGACAGCAATGGACAATTGCTGACCGGTTCGATGATGGATTACTGCTTGCCTCGGGCCGATGACCTGCCTGATTTCGTCGTCGGCACAACCGTCACCCACTGCACCCACAATCCACTCGGCGTGAAGGGTTGTGGTGAAGCCGGTGCGATTGGTTCGCCCGCGGCTGTGATGAATGCGGTAACCGATGCGCTGGGTGTCGATGAGGTGTCGATGCCTGCGACACCGGAAAAGGTCTGGCGCATATTGCAGGGGCGCTCGCCCCGTCGTATGGCTTAGTCGGTTTCGAAGTGAGAACTGCCCGTCGTTGATCCGTCATTAGAGGAAATCATGTATCGCTTCAAACACCACCGTCCCACCACCATCGATGAAGCGCAGTCCATCTTCGCAGCTTGCGATGACCCTTCGTATCTTTCCGGTGGAATGACACTCATCCCGACGATGAAGCAGCGGCTGGCATCACCGACTGACCTGATTGATCTCTCCCAGGTTGAGGGCCTCACTGGCATTACCTTCCATAGTGGTCTCGTCCGTATTGGCGCGTTCACCCGCCACGCGGTGGTAGCGAACTCCGCAGAAGTTGCAAAGGCCATTCCCGCGCTCGCCTACCTCGCTGCACAGATCGGCGACAACCAGGTTCGTAACCGTGGAACCCTGGGTGGCTCGGTTGCCAACAGTGATCCTGCGGCAGACTATCCTGCAGCGGTGGTGGGGCTTGGTGCGACCATCGTCACTAGCCAACGACAGATCGCAGGGGATACATTTTTCCAGGATCTGTTTGAAACGGCCCTTGAGCCCGGCGAGCTGATTACGGCGATCGAGTTTCCTATTCCAGAAAAGGCCGTCTATCGAAAGTTCCCAAACCCGGCTTCCCGTTATGCGGTGGCAGGCGTGATGGTGGCACGGTTTCCACGTGGCGTCCGCGTGGGTGTCACCGGTGCGGGACCTTGTGCATTCCGAGCGACTGCCCTCGAAAACGCACTGAATCAATCTTTTAACCCTGATGCACTGAATGCGGTGGAAATTCCAGATGCCGGGTTCAACAGCGACTTACATGCATCAGCGGAGTATCGCGCGCATTTGGTGAAGGTGCTGGCGAAGCGGGCAGTGCAAGCGCTCTGCTGAGGTCGACGCATGCAAGGGGATACCCCGGGTAAATGTAGGCCGCGAAGAGCTGTGCGACTCGTTGCCAGGTCCGGCTATACTCGTCGGCCGAAGTCCTGTTAACCCTCGTCGGAAGAATCGAACCGTATGGCCATCACTGCTCGTGAAGGAGAGATCGCAGCTGAGCGGGAACGCTCAGGTCGCACCGTCTCGCACGGGGAGGCTGGCTTGTCAAAACCCGCGAAGGACATCCGTTGGGCTCTTATCCCACCCAGTTCGATGCCGATGTGGTGGCGGCACTGCTGATTGCCCAACTCGCACAGGCACCGAATCCGCAGGCGTGTCGACGCATCATCTACAACTTTCGTCACGATGACCGGTTCCGCACCGTCAACCATGACGGTGCTGATTCGGTGCCGGTGGGCGGGTTCCCCAATACTTCACCCGGGCAGTTCAGCGCCTGCTGACCAGTGACACCGGTCGGTTCCTTTTCGACTTGAGTGGTCTGGCGTTTCCAGCCATCAAGCAGAAGGTCTGACGTACTGCTCCTGCAATCTGCGCATGCCTTTGAGCCAACGGTCGTAGTCCGATGTCTTGCGTTTGATGTATTCCCCAACTTCTGCATGAGGCAGAACCAGAAAACGCTCATCACGCATGGTTTGCACTACGGCTTCGGCGACATCGGCAGTTTCTAGCATCCCATCCACCCCGGCTACGCCTGCACCACCCGCGGTCATCGGCGTTCTTACGGCTTGAGGACAGAGCACGGACACCCGAATGCCACGGTCACCGTAGGTGATAGAGAGCCACTCGGCCAGGGCCACGCAGGCGTGTTTTGTGACCGCGTAGGTCACAGAACCAATCTGTGAGAGCAGGCCCGCGGCAGAAGCGGTGTTAAGTAGATAACCGTGACCACGCGCGAGCATCGGTGGGACCACGTGTTTGGCCGCGTAGACCTGTGACATGGTGTTGACGTGCCAGATTCGATCCCATACCGCTTCCGACTCCTGGATGTCGCGACCGATCCCAATTCCGGCGTTGGAGCAGAAGAGATCGATCGGTCCAAGTTCTGTTTCAACTTCGTTAACGAGGCTAGCGACTTCTGTCTCGACCGCCACGTTGACCTTCTTGCCCACGGCACCGATCTCACGGGCGACCGAAAGTACGTTGTCGCTGATGTCGGCGATGACAACTTGTTTTGCACCGTCGCGAATGAACCGTTCGGCGAGTGCTCGGCCAATGCCACTCGCTCCTCCCGTAATCACCGCGATGCGGTTGTGAATCTCCATCCTGTATTCCCCTTCGCTTGTTGAGGGGTAAATGGTAGCAGCCTCATCCACGCTGCGGACTTTCAGATGATTTTCCTAAAAGGAATCCCATTTAGTATTGTGCGTTCGTTGTCTTGTCAATAATCGCTGGTTCCCGTACTTGAAACGTACCTCGAGCGATCATGGGCCTCTGTTATAGTCCGGACCCATTACGTAGCAGGGTAAGGAATCCCGTGGTGTCTGCACCCAGACGGAACATCCTGGTCGTCGATGACGATCCCGCTGTACGTCAGGTCACTTCCGAAATGCTCGAGCCCCCGAATTGCCTTTTCCAGGTTGTGTCCTCAGGTGAAGAAGCGCTGGCTGCGTGTAATCGGCAGCGATTTGATGCTGCGCTACTCGACCTCGCCATGCCGGATATGTCCGGCGGGCAACTCTATTCGGCGCTGCGCGAGCAGCACTACAACCTCCCTGTGATTATCATGACGGGCCTAAACACCACGTCGGCGGACGAGCTTCTCAAAGACGGTACGCCGACGTGGTTGCTGGGCAAACTGTTTTCTGTGGCAGAACTTCGCGCCATCATGGCGAAAGCACTGCCCGTCTGAGAGAGGTCTACTTCATGAAACTCAGGGATTCGCGTCGTTTGGAGACGCCAACCCGAGCAGGCAGCCAGCCTGCATTGTTGCTGTGTGTGTTGTCGATGTTGTTTTCCATCCTGTCTGCACACGCTGCACTGCCGTTGACGAATGCAGAGGGTCAACCGTTACCCAGCCTCGCACCGATGCTGGAACGGGTGAATCCGTCGGTAGTGAACATCGCGACGTTTACGACCGTTCAAGAACGTCGCAACCCGCTACTGGATGACCCCTTCTTCCGACGATTCTTTGGTGTACCCGGTGCGCCACAACAACGGCGGCGAACCCAGAGCGCAGGCTCCGGGGTGGTGATTGATGCGGCGCAGGGATACATCGTCACCAACAATCACGTGATTGAAGGTGCTGATGAAATCACGGTCGGGTTCTCTGACGGCCGAGTGATGAACGCGACGTTGGTTGGTCGTGATTCACAAGTCGATCTTGCGGTGGTGCGCGTGGATCCCAAAGGGTTGAAGGCGATTCAATTCGCCGACTCCGGGCGTCTACGTGTGGGTGACTTTGTTGTGGCCATCGGCAATCCCTTTGGTCTTAACCAGACGGTCACCAGTGGCATTGTTAGTGCGCTGGGTCGAAGTGGCCTCGGAATCGAAGGCTTCGAGGACTTTATACAGACCGATGCCCCCATCAACCCTGGTAACTCGGGGGGTGCGTTGGTGGATTTGTCAGGGAAGCTCGTGGGTATCAACACGGCGATCTTTGCGCCGAGTGGTGGCAACGTCGGCATCGGCTTTGCGATCCCTGCCAACATGGTAAAAGCGGTACTCACACAGCTCGTTGCCTTTGGCAAGGTTCGGCGAGGTTATGTCGGCCTTGAGGTTCAGGGGCTTACCGCTGAATTGGCCGAAGCTTTTGGCGCCTCTCGCAAAGAAGGGGTGGTGGTGGTGCAGGTCGACGCTGACAGTCCCGCCGGTCGTGCTGGAGTCCAGCCGGGTGATGTCATCGTGCAACTGGGTGATCGCAAGATCGACAAAATCGGCGATTACCGTTCTCAGGAAGCGGTGGTGTTTGCAGGTGGCAAACTTCCGGTCAATGTACTGCGAGGTGGCCAGAGCCGTTCACTCATCCTGGCACTTGATGCCTGGGATGGCGAGAAGATCGCAGGCCAGGTGTTGAGCGTGAAGCTACGGAACGTTCAGTTGCAGAATTTCCGCCAGTCGGAAGACCCGTCGGGTAGTGCGGGTGTTCTCATCATCGGTATTGCGGTTGATAGCCCCGCGGCGGTGGCGGGTTTACGTCAGGGCGACATCATCGTGGGTGCCAACCGGAAGTCGGTTAAGAATATCGAGGCGTTGCGTGAGGTCATCGCTAACAAGAATCAACAGCTGATGCTGCACGTGCTTCGCAACAGTGAATTCGGTTACCTCATGATTCGCTGAGGCGCGTTGTGTGGGCTGCTTCCGCAAAGGGCGAAGTTGAGTGTGAAGCAGCCCCCGCGAGCGCGTTACTCGAACATGATCACCGAACGAGCGACCTCACCGGTGTACAGCGCGTTCAGACCGTCGTTGACGTCTTCCAGTTTGATGCGACGGGAGATCAGGTCATCGAGGTGCAGGCGACCTTGCAGGTAGAACTCGACGAATCGCGGCATGTCCACCCGGAAGCGGTTTGAACCCATATTCGAGCCTTGCATCCTGCGCTCTTGCAGGAATTCCGGACCGTGCAGTTCGACCATCGTGCCGACAGGAATCATGCCAATGACCGTGGCGGTACCGCCGCGACGCAACATCTTGAAGGCTTGTTCTGCAGTCTTCTTAAGACCGATGGCTTCGAAGGAGTAGTGCACGCCTCCACTGGTCATTTCGCGGACCGCTTCGATGGCGTCTACGTCCTTCGCATTGACCGTGTCGGTGGCGCCGAACTTACGGGCCAGATCGAGTTTTGCCGGCACCATATCGACGGCGATGATGCGTGAAGCACCCGCGATCGCAGCACCGTTGATGGCGGAGAGACCTACCCCACCACAACCGATCACTGCGACTGTCGCACCCGGCTCGACCTTGGCGGTGTGAATGACGGCACCCACACCCGTGGTCACGCCACAACCGATCAACGCCGCTCGATCCAGAGGCATATCTGGACGAATTTTGGCGATGGTATGTTCGTGCACCAGCATGTATTCAGCGAAGGAGGAGAGGTTCAGGAACTGGGCGATCGGCGCAGCCTTGTTTCCGAGCCGCGGCTCTTGAGTCGCGTCACGCTGCAGCTCGGGCTCCTGGCAGAGCGACAAGTGGCCGGTGAGGCATTGTTCACAGTGACCGCAGAATGCGGACAGACAGGTGATGACGTGATCGCCTTTCTTCACATACCGCACGTCTGCGCCAACGGCTTCCACGACACCGGCACTTTCATGACCGAGCACAGCAGGTAACGGGTACGGATAGGCGCCGTTTTGGAAATGGAGATCACTGTGACAAACACCGGCAGCCACCGTGCGCACCAGCACTTCTCGTGGGCCAGGCTTGCCATGGCTGATGTTCTCGATGGATAGCGGCTTGTTGACTTCACGCAGAACGGCAGCCTTCATCACTTCCCCCGGATGGTATGTATTCAAGTTGCCCGGGAGTGTGCCAAAGGCCCTGTGGATTTACTACAGCATGACTCGTCAGCCGCTACGCGATCATGAAAGTCAGCACTGGCCAATGTCGTCAAACTGATAACATCGTCCCATGAACCGATCGTCGCTCGTTCTCATCGGGATTGGCAGCAATCTGCCGTGGGCAGGCGGCAGCTGCGTGGACATCGTGCATGCAGCGTTTGAATCACTTCGAACATTCGCACGGGATGGATACCGGATGTCGTCGATCTATCGCACGTCTCCTGTTGATTGCCCACCAGATAGCGCTGATTTCATCAATGCAGCGGTGGCCTTCAATGCAGTCGAAGGGTTGACGCCAGAGCAACTGCTGCGGGAAGTGAAAGCGCTCGAACGAAGTTTCGGGCGTGGTGGTGTTTGGCAACGTAATGCTCCACGACCACTCGATGTGGATGTGCTGACTTTCGGGAATGAGCAACGCAACACGGCAGAGTTCACCCTTCCTCATGCTCGAGTCACGCAAAGAGCCTTTGTCCTGGTACCTCTCGCAGAAATCGCTCCTGATCACGTTTGGCCGGGAACACAAATGACGGTCAGCGAACTGCTCGCCAAGTTGGATACCGATGAATGTGTTGAACGTTTGGTTTAAGCCTCTTCTGTTGATCGCGCTGACAACTTCCAGCATGTCAGCCTGGGCCTATCCAGCCTCCACGCACCAGTCGATGACGTTTCTGGCGGCAAGGCTGTTCAACCAGTGTGCTGAAGCATCAGGAGAAACCCCGCTCACCGCGTTGCAGGTCAGATATCTCGCGCGCGCGACCGTCGACATGGCGGATCGCAGCGCGTTTGTGCGTATGTTTCGATGGAACTACTACGCACCGGCAGACTATTCAGGGCGCGTACTCGGCGGCCTGGTGGATACACGGTTTAACGAGCACTACGAAAGCCTGGTTGATGCACTTGATGCAGGTGACTCCGAGGTTGACCAACTTGAAGCCCACGGCGCAGTGAATTTCTATCTGCACCACGTGACCACGCCACAGCGGGTGGTGCCGGTGTATACCAATCGGTTGTGGCGGATGTCGTTCTCCGATCGTTTTGATGTAGTCGAACCCGATGAGGCTCGAATTCTTGCAGCGCTCGGTGATCCCTGCCGTCACATCAGCGATGCGGAGCCGGACCTTAATCAGATGCTCCATGTTATTGCTGAAGATACGCGTGGTCGTGTCCGAGAGCCGATTCCCGGAATGAACGTCAGCTGGGAAGCGTTCTGGCAGTTTGCCGACACTGACGGTGAATTTGGTGACTACGGACCGGCTGGAAACAACTTCGGTCATGATATTGAGTTTGAGTGCGGTGATGGCGGTCGGTGTGTGCTGCTCGACGATGATCCGTTGTATCTCGACTTCGCGGCTGCAAGGCATGCTGCTGCGGTGTCTGCAACGTTGCAGCTGCTGGCGCATCTGCGGGGGCTGCCCTCAAGTTCACGCGAGGAATCGGAGGGGCAAACAGATGAGTAGTCATGTTCGCGTACTGGACCTGTCGGCACCAGAGGCATGGTTAACAGGGCAGCTACTCGCCGACATGGGTGCAGATGTGCACCAGTGGGAACTGCCTAGTACGTCCTCTGTCGATCCTTACTGGCGAAGTGCATATGCGAACGGGAAGTTCTCTCGGGTATTCGATTGGCAGTCAGACAAATCCGCGCTGTTTGACAAACTCACGCACACAGATGTGCTTATCGAATCGTTGGGACGGGCCTTTGACCAGGTCATTGGTGTTTCACGGGAGGTGCTGGCGCTCCGATTTCCACGTTTGATACACGTGTCGATCACCGGATTTGGCTGCGAAGGCCCCAAAGCGGGTTATGTAACTACTGACTTGGTCGCCTCTGCCGCGTCCGGATTTCTCTACCTATCCGGATCACCCGATCGTGCCCCTCTTCGAATCGGTGCACCGCAGGCGTTTCACCATGCGGCTGCGGATGCGGCCGTCGGTGTACACATCGGATTGGCTGAGCGCGAACTTTCCGGTTTAGGCCAACACATCGATGTGAGCGCACAGGAAAGCACCACCTTTGCTCTGCTCAGCCGAGCACTCGACAAACCCACTGGACAACCCAAGGCGGTGCGTGCCGCAGCGGGGCAACAGATCGGTCAGGTTCGGCTACGCAGCCTTTATGAAGCTGCAGACGGTCATGTTGTGGTGCTGCAAGGCATCCTGCCGCCGCTGCACGCGTTCATGGTGCGGCTCACTGAATGGTTGCATGAGCTGGGCTTTTTGGACGCGTCGCTGCTCGGCCAACCCTGGGGCCAATCCGCCATGCGGATGGTGACAGGAGCGATTACTGCTGAGCAGTGGGCGCCGATTCAGGAAGGGCTGGCCGCTGCGATCGCGCGATTCAGCAAGGCTGAATTGATGGAAATCGCGGTAGAGCGGCGGTTGTTAGTCGCACCGGTCTTGTCCGTTGCGGATATTCTTGAGAGCCGCCATGCGCATGAGCGGGAACTGGTCATCAAACGATTTGGTGAGCGGCGGCTTGGTCCGTTTGCGCGCTTGTCAAAGTCAGCGTTGCCACTCACTCGCAGCGACGGCTCCGAATGGAAGGTGCGTGAAACGCATCCGACGCCAAATCCAGTTAATGCCGCACTTCCTTTTGCAGGCGTCAAAGTCCTCGATCTCTTCTGGGTAGTTGCTGGTCCTGGTTCAACGCGCATGTTGGCGGACTATGGCGCAACCGTGATTCATGTGGAGTCATCTACACGTGTGGACATGATCCGCAATGTGCCGCCGTATTACGGTGCGGTGACAGATCCCGAGAACGCTGCTGCCCACCACACCACCAATACCAACAAACTCAACCTCTCGCTCAACCTGGGGTTACCAGAGGCTCGTGAGGTGCTTTACGACCTCGTTCGCTGGGCGGACGTGGTGACGGAGAGTTTTGCGCCAGGCGCGATTGCGCGGATGGGTTTGGGGTACGACGACATTCAACGCATCAATCCGCGCGCCATATTGGTGTCGAGTTGTCTACTCGGGCAAACGGGTGCCTTCAGCGGCTATGCAGGTTACGGCAATCTTGCCGCAGCGGTGAGTGGGTTTCATGGCCTCGCCGGCTGGCCGGGAGAAGCACCCACCGGGTGTTTTGGTCCTTATACGGATTTCCTTGCGGTTCGTTTTAATGCGCTCGCGTTAATACGTGCGCTCGACCACCAACGTCGAACCGGAGAAGGGCAGTTTATCGACATGGCGCAAGCGGAAGCGTCACTCAATTTCCTAGGTGCAGAATGTGCGCGGTACTTCGCGACAGGAAAGGTGAACACTGCCGATGGTAATCGGGATCCGCGGTGTGTTCCGCAAGGTGTTTTCCCGGTGCAGGGTGATGATCAGTGGATCGCGCTGTCGATTCGCAGTGACCAGGAGTGGATACGATTCTGTGATCTCTCCGCCGATCCGACGCTGCGTTTTTTGCGTGCACTTGATCACAATGCACGCCGCGCTCGCGAGGATGAAATCGAAACTGCCATTGAAGCCTGGAGCATCGATGCTGATGGGCTTCTGCTCGAAAGTCGATTACAGGCTACGGGAATACCTGCGCATCGGGTGCTCGATACGCATCAGCTTTTTGATGACCCACAGCTTCAACACCGTGAACACTTTCTTCCTGTGAGCCACAACCGTCATGAAGGCGCCTATGTGGAGAGCACCCGACTGATCCTGTCGCGAACGCGGGCGAAGGCGCCGGAAGTCGCTCCTTGGTTTGGTGTGGACAACGCTGAGGTGCTAACCGGGGTTCTGGGCTACAGCGCCGAGAAAGTTGCGGCACTCGATGCAGCCGGTGTTCTCAAATAGCGTCACTGAGAAGCGAACGCCGGCCGTTCTGTGTGGAGTGTCTTGTCACAAGAAAAGATCGTGCAGCCGAATCCAAACTCACCATTGCAACCCGTATCAGGAATGATCGCTGGATATCCTTCCTCATTGCTCGATTCTGGTTCGTGGCGTTCTTCAACATTGTGGATCGTTGGTTGGCGCTTGTCCGTCCCGTCAGCATTTGTTCGCGAAGCCGTGAGCGTTCTCTGTGGTTGCGCGGTTACTGTGGCTTCGGCACGTGGCGTGGGTGCAACCTGCTGAGGCGCGACTGAAACCAGAGCTACGGGACCTGCGAGCACCGCGAGCAGTAAAATCACCCCCGTTCGATTTTCGCTAAACCACGATGGCGCCGCTGTTGTGGGAGGCTGAGGTCGCGAGGCGGCCTCAAATGTGCCGTGCCGACCTTTTTTCAGCGAATCCACCAAGGTGACAAGCGTTTTATCTGCGGTCCTCGACGGCCAGTTGCATAGGTCTATTGCTGTTCGTGGATGCACATCAAAGTCGACCGGAGCAAGCAGCACCAAGATCGCTTCGGCTTCTTCCTGAACGACCCGTTTCAACCACTCTTGGGTCTCAAATGATTCCCCACAGACCACCAGCACACCATCGAACGGTGCGTAGACCGGTTTTTCATGACAGGTGCAATTGAGCCCTGAGAGTTACAGGAAACGGTGCAGTGGCCGCACCAGGTGCGCGTCTTCAGGCGAGTGGTAGATCAACCAGGTCATGCACCAAGGTTAGCTTTTTTCGCGGCGTCGTCAGGCCCGAGGCATAATCCTGCCGGTCGGCAATGCCGGCGGCATTCGATTGCCGCAGTTCATACACAGAACGAGGCATAGACAGAACGAGTCATAGACAGAACGAGCAAGCGAGGGGTTAGGGCCAGTGCATCTCGGACTCACACCGTGGGATTTTTCGAATCCCGGAGCACGTAATCTCCAGGAACAGGCGGTGTTCGCGGAGAAGCTCGGTTACGAGTCGTTCTGGCTGCCCGAAAATCACTTCAATGTGGGTGCGATTCCAGAACCGCTGATGCTGCTCGCAGGGGTCGCGGGTGCGACGTCATCGATTCGACTGGGAACCACGAGTTATCTGCTTACCCTTCGTCACCCGTTACTTGCCGCAGAACAGGTTGCCGTACTCGATCAGTTGTCAGAAGGGCGCGTCATTCTCGGTGTTGGGCGCGGATATGCACCCGACATGCTGAAAGCCTTCAACGTGATCCCAGGCGAGAAACGCGAGATTTTTGCAGCGACCCTGGATCTGATGAAACGCGCGTGGCTGGGTGAGCCGGTCGCGATTGAAGGCACTCAAGGCATCACCGTCGCACCACAGCCCTTGCAACGACCGCACCCCCCGATCTGGGTAGCGGCATTTGGCCCCAAAGCACTCGCACAAGCTGGGCGATTGAAACTTCCGTACTTGGCATCCCCGATGGAAAGCCTGGCAGTACTCGAACAAAACTACGCAAGCCATCGTCTGGCCGGTGCAGATCAGGTGGACTGTGTGCCGGTGATGCGAACCGTTTATGTGACGGATGATCGCGCTGAGGCCGACGCGTTGAAGGCACGACTGGCTCAGGTTCCAAGGCCTCGCGCTAGAGATGCCGGTGATGTGGACGACTGGGCGATCATTGGTGATCCCACGTTTGTGTGCGACCAGGTACAGAAGTACCAGGAAGTGCTCGGCATGACACATTTGCTGGCGACACGCTTGCGTTTGCCGGGGCTGGACATGGATCGCGTGCGTCGTTCTGTTAGTCGGTTGCCGGACATTCTCGCCAACCAAATTTCCGTTCTTGAAAGGAGAAGAAACTCATGACGTTCAAGATATTATGGCCCGTGATGCGTTGGCCAGGCGATCGGGCTCCGGAGCTCGCAAGTGTGCAAAGTGGTGGTGAAGCGCTCTTCTTTGACTCGGTGAAGGCGGTTCCTGCGGGGGTCTGGGGCAATGCAGATGCGTTGGTAAATGGCATCGACCTGGATGATGCCGTTCGCAAACAACTCACCAAGTGCCGCATCTTCGTGAAGCCGGCCGTTGGTTTCGACAACATCGACCTCAAAGCGTGGGGAGATCTTGGCATTCCCGTATGCAACGTCCCGGATTACGGCACTCAGGAAGTGGCCGATCACGCGATCGCGTTGATGATGGACCTGATGAAAGGCATCACCTTCCACACACGAGAACTCAAGAAGTCTCCTCGTCAAAACTGGCGACCCGCACTCAACCCCTTCAGCAAACGCCTCTCTGTCTGCACGTTTGGAATTGTTGGTCTCGGGCGCATCGGAACCGCCGCAGCGCTGCGGGCGAAGGCGTTTGGAATGAAGGTCGTGTTCTACGATCCCTTTGTTTCCAACGGTACCGATCTGTCTATCGGTGTGAAACGAGTGCACTCGTTGAAAGAACTTTTCGGCATGAGTGATGTGGTGAGCATCCATGCACCGTTGTCGCCGAGTACGACCAAGCTCATCAACGCCGAAGTCCTGGCTGCAAGTAAGCCTGGACTCATTCTGGTCAACACCGCGCGTGGCCCGATTATTGATCTCGACGCGCTGCATGACGCGCTCAAGGCGGGCACGGTGCAAGCAGCAGGACTGGATGTATTGCCGGAAGAACCTGCGAATCCCGATCACCCGTTGATTCGGGCCTGGTCTGCCGATGAGGACTGGATCGATCACCGACTTGTACTGACGCCACACTCCGCGTTCTTCACGCCGGAGAGTGTTTACGATATGCGCTTCAAGGCAGGTGAGGTTGCGTTGACGTACTTGTCAACGGGGCGGTTGCAGAATTGTGTGAACGCGGAGTTCTTGAAACACCGTCGATAAGCAGGCAGAGGCGGCCACGGGCGTGGTCGCCTCCAAATCCCCGCTCAATCTTTTGGAAGATGCAAAATCCGCTCAGCGATGATGTTGCGTTGGATGTTCGGCGTGCCGCCTCCGATCACAACATTCGGCCAGGAAAGCGAAGACTTCGCCCAGGAGCCTCTGTCGACAGCGCTGTCTGATCCTCTGAGCTGCAACCCTGATTGTCCCGTCAATGCAACCGCGAAGTCATCCATCTCGATTTCAAGGCTGGCGCGGTGCAGTTTGTTCACTGAGGTTTCGCTCGTGAGCGGCTCACCACGAATCTGTTTCGTCAGGTAGCGCAGACCGTTGTACTTCATGGCTGCGATTTTCATTTCGAAGGTTGCGAGGCGCTTGCGCACAGCCGGGTCTTTAGCGGCGGGCTGACCGTTGCGATGGGTCGACTGCACGAGACCTTTCAGTGAGTCGAGTTTTTCGAACATTTGTGTAACTTCGCCTATGCTCGATCGTTCGTTGGCGAGCGCCGATACGGTGACTTTCCAGCCATCACCTTCGTCTCCCAGTCGATCCGCCACGGGCACGCGGACATCCTTAAAGAACACTTCAGCGAAGTGGCGGTCACCGGCCATGTTCTCGATGGGCTTCACTTCGAGCCCCGGGCTATTCATAGGCACCAGCAGACAGGTGATGCCTTTGTGTTTGCTCTCTGTGTTGATTTCAGTGCGGGTGAGCAGAATGATCCACTGGGACCAGGGTGCGCCAGACGTCCAGATCTTCTGGCCGTTGACGACGTATTCATCACCTTCACGCACTGCCTTGCACTGGATCTTGGCGAGGTCCGACCCATGGTTGGGTTCGGAATATCCGGTACACCAGATGACCTTGCTGTCGAGTATGTCGGGGATGAACCGTCGCTTCTGTTCTTCGGTACCGTATTGAATGATCCCGGGGCCCACCCAGGCGAGGCCCATGAAAGACGTGCCGAGTGGTGGCGCCTTTGCCAGGGCCATCTCTTCTCGCAGGATCGCTTGTTCGACGATACCGCCACCACCACCACCAAATTCCTTCGGCCAGGAAAAGCCCACCCAGCCTTTGACGCGGACCTTCTGCAGCCACTTTTTCAGGAACTCGGGGCCTCGTTGTTCTTTGGGTGGCAGGTTAGCCTTGAGGAATGCCCTGATTTCCTGACGGAAGGCCTCTTCTGCGGGTGAATAATCAAAGTCCATTACACGCCTCCCAGCGTCGCAACACGCTGCAGATGAAAATCCGAATCGCCGAAAGCCGGGCGCACCCACTTAGACCGTTTGAGATAGAGCTGTGCGTCGTATTCGGCGGTGAAGCCGATGGCACCATGCAGGCCTACGACATCGATACCGATCTGGGCGAATGCATCTGCCGCATAACCTTTCGCGAGGGAAATCGCGCGCGGCAGCTCAGCGGGTGATTGATTCACAGCCCAGGCCGCGTAGTACAACAGCGACTTGAAAGACTCAATATCCACATACATATCGGCAAGGCGGTGTTTCACCCCCTGGTACTTACCGATGAGGTTGTCGAATTGCACGCGCTGATTGGCATAGTTGACGGTGAGCTTGTGTGCGGCTTCCGCTGCACCGACCGCTTCTGCGGTGACGGCGACTGCACCGCAGTTAGTCAGGAAGTCGAGTTGTTTGCGGCTCAGTTTGAACACCATGCTGTCATCGATCAGGACGTTGTTGAACGTAACGCTGCCCGAAGGCTTAGTCGCATCCATCTGCGGCTGTGCCTTCACACTCACCTGCTCCTTGCCGACGGCCACCATGGCCAGTTGTTTTTCAATCCGGATCGCGACCATGAAGTAGTCAGCGGCACAGGCGTCGCTGACAAAGTGCTTGGAGCCGTTGATACGTACCCCACCCGATTCGCGCACGCCTTTGAGAGTGATGGCATCGGGATGAATCCAGTTCGGCTCATCGTAAAGCGCTGTTGTGCAGATGGCCTGACCCTGCGCCATAGCGGACAACCACATTTCCTTTTGCGCTTTGCCGCATACCGCGAGAATGGCTTCGATGGTGAGGGCATGAGAGACGAAGGGCAGGGGACTCAACCCTCGGCCTGCTTCTTCGAGCAGTACGGTGAGATCTACCCAAGAAAGCCCTAGGCCACCAAACTTCTCCGGAATGGTGAGACCAAGCCAGCCGAGTGATGCGGCTTTCTGCCACAGCGCTGGATCGAACCCCGTGGATGCTTTTGTCAGTGCTTTGACCTGTGGCAGACCTAAGTCTTCCTGCATAAAACGCCGCACCTGATCGCGCAGCATCTCCTGCTCTTCGGAGAAGCCAAAGTTCATGAAATCACTCCCTTCGCGAGCCAGTCGTCGTAGTGACCGGCGAGATTAAGTTCCGCAAGTATTTCTCGGGTATGTTGCCCCACTGCTGGCGCATCCCGAGTGAGTTCCAGTGGTGTGCCGCTGAAGATAGGCGCAGGGCGCGACTCGATCAGATGCCCTGCTACTGCGTGTGTGCGGTGCCGCAGATTGGCGTTGTGCTGAATCTGCGGATCCGCTTCGAGCTCAGGCAGGGTACGAAAACGAGTAAAGGGCACATCCTCTCGTTGCATCGCTTCGGTGGCTTCGGCCACCGTCATACGTGCGGCGGCCGGCACCGCGCGTTCGGCATAGATATCCTGAAGTGCGAGTCGATTCTGCGTTCGTGCCTGTAACGTTGAAAATCGGGGGTCTCCTGCCAGATCAGCCATGTCGAAAGCACGACACATCCCGGCAAACTCATCCTGGGACAACGTCATGGTGACACCCCAGCCGTCGCGAAACTGATGCACGGTGCCGGATGCACCCACGGGCGGCCGCTGATCCACGTCGTCACCTTGCAGGATGATGTCGGCGGTTGTATCTGCCCAGATGAATTGCAGGGCTGTATCGAGCATTGAAAGCTCAATGTGCTGGCCTTTACCTGATTTGGTGCGCGCGAGTAATGCGGCAGTGACCGCCTGAAAACCAGTCCATGCGGTCAACTTGTCGAGCAATAGCATGTTGACCTGTTCGGGCTTCTCCGGATGTTCCCGATGAATGCGTCCCTGAATGGCACCGATGCCGGAGTAAGCCTGAATGATCGGATCGTAGGCGCGATCACCAGCACGAGGACCAGACTGACCGAAACCGCTGATGCTTAAGTAAACGAGCCCCGGATTGATCTTCGAGAGCGCGTCATAACCAATGCCGAGTCGATCCACGACACCTGGCCTGAAGTTCTGGATAATGACGTCAGCGTCCTTCACCAGCGCTTCAACAATCGACTTTCCTTCCGCCTTACTGATGTCGGCGGCGATGCTGCGTTTACCACGGTTGATCACGTGGAAAAAACCGGAGTAGCCGTTACGGGCACTCCCGACGTGGCGCTGGATGTCGCCAGAACCGACTCGTTCAACCTTGATCACATCGGCGCCTTGATCAGCGAGCAGTGCGCCGGTAAAAGGTCCCGAGACCACAGCCGACAGGTCGACGATCTTAAATCCGGTTAGCGGACCGGCCATGGCTATTCCCCTTTTCTAGATGGTTGGAAGGTTGTGGTTCAGCCACGGAGCGGATTGATGGGCGGCCAGTTTCCTTTGCTATCGAGAATCTTGCGTCCGATAGACGCAACATCCCACGTGCCTTGTCCGAGGGGTTGATCGGCGATTGGAGTAACTTGCCAGGACAACAAACTCACACGATTGCCGGCTACCAGCCACTGCCGGCCGGTGACGTCCTTGGCTTCATCGGTGCACAGCCATACCACGGGTGGTGAAACGTTTTCCGGTGGAAACTTGTCGCCTACCCCCTCCGGGAAGATATCTTCCGTGAGGCGTGACAATGCTGTTGGCGCGAGGACGTTCACGGTGATGCGGTACTTCATGCCTTCAAGCCAGAGACAACGCATGAAACCGGCGATACCTGCTTTGGCGGCGCCGTAGTTGGTTTGACCGAAGTTACCGAGCAGACCGGATGTGGAGCTGGTCATGATGATGCGACCACCGGTGCCTTGATCAACCATGTGATCATAGGCGGCCTTGGTGACGAGGTAGGTGCCTTTCAAGTGCACGTCGACCACGATGTCCCACATGTCGTCAGTCATGTTCTTGAATGACTTGTCTCGAAGAATGCCGGCGTTGCAGATGCAGATATCGAGTTTTCCGAAGTTATCGACGGCGGCTTTGACCATCGCTGCAGCATCTTCCCGCTTGGTCACATTGCCGTAGTCGGACACGGCCTTGCCGCCCGCAGCGCGAATTTCCGCGACCACTGCATCAGCCATAGAGCTCGAACCACCGGAACCGTCTCGAGTTCCACCCAGGTCATTAACGACAACCGCTGCGCCTTCTTTGGCTAGCAACAATGCGTGAGCACGACCGAGCCCACCGCCAGCCCCCGTGATCAGCGCCACTTTTCCGTCGAGCATCCCCATGATTCTCCCTAGGAATCTTTTTTTCGGCCCGTGGCAGTCTACGTGCCGGCATTGATAAGGCAAGCCGACGTCAGTGAGATGTCAGTGAGTAAAAAATGCGAACCCGCGCACACGTGGATTCCGTCGGGTGCGGCGGCAGGGCTATAGTTCCATCTGTGTAGTGAATCTTGCCGTTTCAATCGGCGACCAAGAAATTTTCGAGTAACGCATGCCGAAACCCATTCAAGCTAGCCGTAGTCCCGAACCTGATCTCGATTTGTCACTCGACGATATGGTCGATTTGCTGGCACGTGAAATTGAACGACTCAAAGCTTCACTTGAAATGTATCGCCTGCTCGATCACCCCCAGAAAGAACAGATCATCATTCGGCATGTGCAAGCACTTGATGAACGCCAGGACCGGCTGGATGAGGTGAAGGATCTGTTGCTTGCGCGGCAGACGCCGCACTAATTCTTGTTCGTCGGCAGGCTCGACCAACGACTCACGGAATCGACCAGGCGCGCACCGAAGTCTGCTTGCCATACTTGGCGCAACGTTCCGAGCCCACCCGGATTGGCGACGTTAACCTCAACAAGATGATCACCACTCGTATCGATGGCAGCGAAGCCCACACTCTGCCCATCCAGGCGCGCACGCACTAACTCGACAACCTCTGCTTCTCGACCCTGCGGTTGACCCGCTGATGCGATGCCACCGGCTGCGAGATTGGCGATACCACGTGCACCGGGTTCGCGTCGATAGCTACCTACAATCTCACCACCGGCGACAAGCGTTCGATGTTCCCCACGGCTGATGTCCGGATTCTCTTGCTGAAGAAGGAACCACTCGCCGGGAGACCTGCGCATCGTGCTGAACAACTGGTTTGTGTCAGTTGATGCAAGGCGGAGGACGCCACGCCCAAAACTCCCAGCCGCAGGTTTGAGTATCCAGCGTTCACGCCTAGGAAGATGTGGGACCAGTTCTTCCGGATTGGCCGACGCAAAAGTGAGTGGCATGAGATCGGCCCACATCAACTTGCCGTGCAGTAACAAGTAGGCCGACGGTGGATTGATGCAACGAGCGCCGCTGTGGGCGAGGAGTTGCATGCGATCAATAAAGTCGTGACGTTTGCCGAGACCGATGGGCCAGACCAGATCAAAATCGGTCAACTGTTCGCGACCCGCGTAGACGGCACCATCGAGCCAGGATAACGAGTGGGTTCCCAAGACCGTTAACCAACCCGCAGCCTCAAATGCCGCGGGGAGGGTTTCAATGTTGTTGTTCGACGGTGGACCGTCGGGATCGGCCAGAAACAGGATCGAAGGCATGCAGAACTCCGGTCATGCCGGGCGATGCCCTGTGTACAATGCCTGCTACCGATGCAGCCACTGGAACGGGCCCCCTTGCAACTCAAAGATCAACTCAAAGATCACACCTTACCCGTCGATCAGATTCCGGACCATTGTCCGGTGCCGTTGAGTGAAAGCCGCAAGCAGGAACTCATTGAGGAAATCACCGCGCAGCTTACGGCGCGGGATGCGGTACTGATCGCGCATTATTATGTTGCCGGCGAAATCCAGGATCTCGCCGAAGCCACCGGTGGATTCGTATCTGATTCACTGGAGATGGCACGTTTTGGCAAGCGACACAACGCGAGCACGTTGATTGTTGCCGGTGTTCGGTTTATGGGCGAAACCGCGAAAATTCTCTCGCCCGAAAAGCGCGTCTTTATGCCGACGTTGAAGGCCGAATGTTCCCTCGACCTCGGCTGCCCACCCGATGAGTTCGAAGCTTTCTGTGATGAACATCCAGATCGGACGGTGGTGGTTTATGCGAATACCTCGGCACGTGTCAAAGCGCGGTCAGACTGGGTCGTGACCTCGAGTGTGGCACTACCCATCGTTGAACACTTGCATGCTCGGGGTGAAAAAATCCTGTGGGCACCGGATCGACACCTCGGGCGTTATATCCAGCTCAAAACCGGTGCCGACATGATGTTGTGGCGTGGTGCGTGTGTGGTGCATGACGAGTTCAAGACCAAGGGCCTCTTGGACCTCAAGAAACTCTACCCGGAAGCCGGGGTGTTGGTGCACCCGGAATCGCCCGAGGACGTTATCGCCCTCGCAGATGCGGTTGGCTCCACCAGTGGTATTCTCAAAGCGGCCACAGAACTGCCGCATAACACCTTCATCGTCGCTACCGATAAAGGCATGTTCCACAAGCTCAAACAGAAGAACCCACACAAGCGGTTTATCGAAGCCCCCACGGCGGGTGATGGTGCAACCTGTAAAAGTTGTGCACATTGCCCCTGGATGGCGATGAATCGTTTACAGGTGCTGGCCGATACGCTCGCATCTGCGACGCAGATGATCGCCAATGAAATTCATGTGAATCCAGAAGTGGGGCAGCGCGCGATGGTGCCGCTCAATCGAATGCTCGACTTCCGGGTCTAGTGACGAGTTAATCCCGAATGCAGGTAAAGGGAGCAGGCGAAAGCTGAGGGGATAGAGGAGATGAGCAAGGTGCTCGAACTGGTCATGACACCGCGGAGTGACGGCCATGAGTATCGATTCAAGGCATCACGTCTTGATGACGGACGGCCCGCACTCAAACGCCACGATCGGGATGTGTGGCTCATTCGGCGAGCGAATCACGGGTGGGTAGTGGTGGATGATCCACAAGGACGAATCACCGGATGATCCTGGGATGTCCTGCCACACGATCAGGTCGACCTACCACCAGAAGGTCTATGGATCGGGCACAAAGGTGAAAAAGCCTATGCCTACGACGCCCGATACGCGTAAGGCACGGAGACGGCACTCAGCTTGCGTCTGCTGCTCGAAGTGCCGTTCTTAAATCCATAATTCGCTGATCCAACTGTGCGCGTAACCGCTCATCGGAACGGCTAATGAGTCGCTGTGCATATTCCAGATGTTGTATGGCACGGCTGTAGCCGCCGTGTAATGCGAAGTACTCCGCTCGAGCGCGATGAACCGCAATGACGTCACCCGCAAGTCCCGCGGTTTCCGCCAGTTCATACCAGATATCGATATCTCTTGGATTTGCCTGACTTTGTCGTTCGAGCACGGCCTGGGCTTCGTTGTGGCGATTGGCGGTGCCGAGCGCACGCGCGTAGAGCACGGACAGCGGCGTGTTGTCCGGATTAAGCACAAGGTGATGGCTGAGCAGGTGCGCCGCCTGATCTGCCTTGCCGGCATCCATCAGCGATTCTGCGTGGGCACCCACATAGAGAATTTTCTGTGGATCGGAGCCGAGCAAGGATTCGGTGATGGCTAGAGTCTCCCCATGTTTGCCGCTCTTCCCGAGGGCGAGGGCAAGACCATACTCGGCAGCCATGTCGTCGGGGTTCTCCCGGAGCGCTTTTTCAAAGAGCGCAACTGCTGCGGCGGGACTGTCGGCGTAATGGACCTGAGCCCGTGCACGCATGAGTCGATAGTCGAGTTCATTGAGTCGGCTGTTGGCAGGCCCTGTAGCGGGTGTTTCAAGGCTCTGAATCTGTTGGCGAGTATCGGAGACACGCCGATCGGTCATCGGGTGCGTGAGCAGAAATTCAGGGGGACGACGCGTAAATCGATAGACATGGTGCATACGTTCAAACATGCGCGGCATGCCTTGGGGATCGAGCCCTGCACGAACCAAGGTATTCAGTCCGATTCGATCAGCTTCCGTCTCGCGGGTCCGGCTGTAACGCAGCTGTCTGGATTGTGCTGCAGCTTGCACGCTGGTGATGGCCGCCATACCAGCATCTCCACCACCCATCGCCGCGATGGCGATAGCAGCAATCAAACTGGCGATGGTGAGGGGGGTTTGGGCTCGCTGTTCTTCTACCCCTCGAGCGAAGTGCCGTTGCGAAAGGTGGGCCAATTCGTGCGCCATCACCGAAGAGTATTCGTGAACGTCGTGAGCGCTCAAGAAGAGCCCGACGTTTACACCCACAACACCACCAGGAGCAGCGAATGCGTTGATGTCCTTGTTATCAATCAGCACTACCCGCAGCAGTGAATCGGCGAGGTCTGAATAAGCAGAGAGCTGGCTGATGTGCACACTCACGTAGTACTTCATGAGGGGGTCGCGTGAGGTCGGCAGGTTGGCATAAACCTGTTTCAGAAAACTCTCACCGATTTCGCGTTCAAGTTGCGGAGAAATGGTGCCGGATGACGCATCACCCAAACTCGGCATGGCCAGTGGTTCGTCCACTTCGATGGCATCGCCTGTAGCGTCGGAAAGATCCGGATCTTCGAGGCTCACACGTGTGCCGAGCTCTGCTGCCTGCAGAGTTCCTGCAAACAACAGCATCGCCCCGATCCGAAAAATGTGGGGGCGGGCGCAACCCAAAGCGCGCTTGAGATAGGAGAGGATCATGGCCAGGATCATAGTGAATGGTCGGACTGAATGCCTGCTGAATCCGGATATACTGCCGGCATGACTGAATCCGCCACCGAGACCGTCCTCGATACCCAGGGACTCACCTGTCCGATGCCCCTTCTGAAGGCCAAGCAAGCCCTCAATCGGTTACCGGCTCAGGCGCTCTTGCGTGTCTACGCGACCGACCCGGGCTCGGTGCGAGACTTCGCGACTTTCGCACGCCAAAGCGGACATGAGTTGCTCGAATCCACTTCAGCGGATGGTGTTTTCACTTATCTCCTGCGAAAAAAGCCGGTGTAGTCGGTCGACTTCCTGTTCGGAACGGCGCTGCCCGTAGAGTGGCGCAAGCCTACGCTGGTACCATGCGCACACTTTGAGAATCTGGACAGATGGCATGTTGAGGGGAAGCATCGTTGCCCTGGTTACACCCATGCAGGCGAATGGGGATGTGGACTGGGTGGCGCTTGAAAAGCTGATCCAATGGCATCTCGACAATGGCACCCATGGCATCGTGCCAATGGGGACCACCGGCGAGAGTGCGACGCTGGATACCGACGAACACCTCAAGGTGATCCGTCGTACCGTCGAGATCGTCGCCAAACAGGTGCCGGTAGTTGCAGGTACCGGCAGCAATTCTACCCGCGAGACCGTTCATCAAACGCAGGCTGCGGCCAAGTTTGGCGCGGATGCGTGTCTCTTGGTCACCCCCTATTACAACCGTCCAACGCCGGAAGGCCTCTATCAGCACTACAAGGCGGTGTCCGAGGCCTGTGATGTGCCGGTGGTGCTCTACAACGTACCACCACGCACCGCCTGCGACATGAAGCCAGAAACGGTGGGTCGCATCGCCACCTTGCCGGGTGTCATTGGCATCAAGGAAGCGTGTGGGGATGCTGAACGCGTCGCTGAGATCAAGGCTATGACACCTCCAGGCTTCATCATGTTGTCCGGTGAGGATGCACAGACATTACGCATGATGGAACTTGGTGCGGTCGGCACGATCACCGTCACCGCCAATGTACTCCCTAAAATGATGTCTGAGTTCTGCGATGCCTACCTGTTGGGTAACTCCACACGCGCCGCGGAACTGGATCGTCAGTTGCAGCCGATTCATCAGATTCTCTTTGTGGAGTCGTCGCCGACACCCACCAAGTGGGCACTTTATGAGATGGGCAAGATCGACCGTGGTATCCGCCTGCCGCTGGTCGAACTGTCGGAGAAGAACCGTCCCGAGCTGCTGCGCCGCCTCCGGACGGTCGGTGCGCTGAACTGATATAAAAACTGATCCAAAAGCTGATCTGGGCCCCGGCGTTCAAACACAAGATCGGATACGACACATGATTCGTTACACAGGACTGGTACTCGTCTGCTTCACGCTTGGCGCTTGCGGATGGATGAACGACGACAAGGGGATGTTCGTCGATCGCAAAGACGACTATCTCAAGGCCGAACAGCTGCCGCCGCTGGAAGTTCCGGAAGATCTGAATGCGGAAGACTTGAAGGATCCGTTTCCAATTCCGCCGACACCGGCACAGGCCAATGCCCGGTATTTCCCGGAGCGGCCCCCATTGCCGGACGCCATCTATTCCAGTGATAACCGGCGTGAAGTCCGCATTCAGCGTTTGTCAGATCGCCGCTGGTTGGCGATTCCTGAACCGCCGACAACCGTGTGGCCCAAGCTCAAACAGTTCCTCGCAGAAAATGGTGTCAACGTCGTTTATGAACAACCGACGGATGGACGTATCGACACTGACTGGTTTCGGGTTGAAGCGGTAGCACAGCAGACTTATCGCGATGTCGTACGCCTCGTCATCCAGGATGCGCGCGCAAAAGGAGGACTTGCGATAGGTCAAGAACGGCTGCGTATTCGCCTTGAGCGCGGCATGCAGGATTCGAGCAGCGAGCTGCATCTGCGCTACGAAAATGACAGTCAAGGGTTGCCTTCACCGGCAGGCATCGCTTCGTTGTCTGCTGTTCAATCGTCTTTACCTCAGGCCGAAGACGAGCTGTTGAAGGAGATCGGTGCCTACATCGCCGCGCGCGTTGCTGAACAGACGGTGTCTCGTGTGGCCACGGAGATTGCGGGCGCAGAAAAAGCTGAACTCGATCGTGATGCTGACGGTCGGCCGATCCTGCGTTTGCGTCTCGATCAAGCGCGCGCTTGGGCAGCGCTCAGTCGTGCACTTGAAAACGGTGGTGTGGAAATCCTGGCCGAAGATGAAAAGGCTGGCACCTACGATGTGCGGGTCAGCGAAGCAGTGTTCCGCGGCGAAGAGCCCGGTTTCTTCAAGCGTATGCTCAGTTTTGGTGATGACGATATCGATGACGTTCGTGTGCGACTTGTTGGTCAGGATGAGGATCACAAAGTACTGGTTGATCTGCTCGACGGTGCGGCCGCAGAAGACGATCTGGCTGAGCAAGTACTGGCGCTGATTCGCGAGTTCTCCGTTTGATTGGGCTTGCATCGCTCGGCAGTGGTAGTCGCGGTAACGGCACCCTGGTGCGCTTTGATCGTTCGCTGTTTCTCATCGATTGTGGCTTCACGGTTAAACAAACCGAAGCGCGATTGGCGCGACTGGGTGTGCGCCCTGGGGATATCACCGCCATTCTGGTGACCCATGAACATGCTGATCATGCGTCCGGTGTCGCGGCGTTTGCGCACAAGTATGCGATACCAGTGTTTGGATCTTACGGCACCTTGTCTAACAAGAGTTATTCGTTAGTGGGCTCGGCGTTTGACGGTGATGTGCCGTTTACGCTTGGTGATGTGCTCATTAACCCTGTACGTGTACCCCACGATGCGCGGGAACCTACACAGTTCGTCCTGTCACGAGGCGATGTGAAGATCGGAGTGTTGTCTGATCTCGGTTGTGTAACACCGCACGTGGTGGAGCAATTTTCGTCGACCAGTCTTCTCATGCTAGAAGCCAATCATGATGTTGGCGCGCTCGAAAACGGACGATATCCACCCATGCTCAAGCGGAGAATCCGATCAGATCTTGGGCACCTGTCCAATGGACAGTCTGCAGAGCTTCTGGAAGCGGTGGCTCACGATGACCTGCATGTGGTGATCGGGCATGTCAGTGAAGAGAACAACGGTGATTCCTTGCTTGACGCCGTGTTTGCTCCGCTTCGCGACCGGGTGAAGACATTCCGGATCGCGACACAGTCCACGGGAATGCTGTGGATCATGTTGCAAGGAGAGGCGCCAGTCAGCCACGAAGGATGGGGGCGTGTTGACGTCCAACCCATGCTGGCGCTTTAAGACAGCTACTTGAAGATCGATCAAATTTCCCCATTATCCTCATGCTCATCGGCACCCAGTCGTGTCGATAGCGGCGCGGCAACCAACACAGAGCAGTTATGGAACTAGGCAACAGCAATATCTTTGAAGCAAATCCTCAGAATTTCCAGAAAGAGGTGGCCGAACGTTCGCGTTCAATGCCTGTCTTGCTCTTCTTCTGGGTAGCACAGATGCCAACCTCCGTCACGGCACGCAAAGCGCTCGAAGGATTGATGCCTGCGTATCAAGGTAAAGCAGCACTGGCCCTGGTCGACGCAGCGCGCGAACAGATGCTCGTTCAGCAACTGCGGATCCAGAACCTGCCAGCGCTGCGTGTGGTGCATCAGGGTCAGATGGTTGAGCAGTTGGATGGGCCGCAGAGTGAGCGTGTCTACAAAAAAGTACTCGACCAACTGACGATGTCCTCGGGCGAGATGCTGCGCGCCTCGCTTGAAGATGTGCTCGCTGCCCGGGATTTCAATACGGCGTTACAGATCCTCGAATCGTCCATTCAGGCGGAACCCAATAACCCCGCCTTTCGTGTCGAGTTGGCCGACGTGCTTGCACGTGCTGGTGAAGTGGAAGAAGCCCGCAAGGCGTTGGCATCGATCCCTGATGACGCACCGGATCGCAAGCGTCCCATGATGCGTATCGAGTTTGCGGAAGAGGCGGCGGGTCTTGACGACGTGACTACGCTGCGCAACAAGTTGTCAGCTTCACCCAATGATTTAGAGACCCGTTATGCGCTTTGCATTCAGCTGGTCGCTGAAGAACGTTACGAAGAGGCCATGGAGCTCGGCCTCGAAATCGTCCGTAAGGACCGGACTTTTCGTGACGACATCGGCCGGCTCATGTTGATCCGCATCTTTGACTTACTCGGTAAAGGCGCTCCGCTTGCGGCGACCTTCAGACGGCGGATGTTCAACTACCTGCATTGATCGAGAACCAGGGCTTCCTTTGCTGAAGCCCTGACAATTCTGCTTAGTTTCCTGATTGCTCTCGGCCTCGAGCCTGAATCGACGCCCGGCGCGCGGCAACTTTTTCGGGTCGAACTTCACGACGACCATGCGCTTTGCTCGCTTCGTCTTCGATTTGCAGCCCTTCAGCCAGGGTTGAGTACCAACCGGCGTTGATCAATCTTTTGATCTCGCCACGGGTCACCGGTTCTGTCGTGAGGATGTCGCGCGCGAGCTGCAGACACGTCGGCATGAGTTGATCTGCAGGAACCACTCGATTCACCAATCCCCAGGCATACGCTGTCGGCGCATCCAAGTAGTTGCCGGTGAGGCTGAGTTCTTTTGCGCGATTGGCGCCGATGAGCCGTGGCAGACGCTGCGACAGGCCCCAACCCGGTACGACACCAACACGTGCATGAGTATCGGCGAAGCGAGCCTCTGGAGAAGCGATCAAAAAATCACACATGAGTGCGAGCTCAAAGCCGCCCGTGATCGCAAAGCCATGAACCGCACCGATGATAGGCTGAGGCACGTCAGCCAACGCATCCGCGAGGTCGATCGCTGCCCGAGCGGCATCAGCAGGCTTTTCGCCCCCTAGCTCTTTCAAATCAAGCCCTACTGTAAAAGCCCGACCGGCGCCCGTGAGGATGATAACTTCGGTTTTTTCATCACTCTTGAGCTCAACGAAGGTATCGCTGATGGCGTTACGCAGCCCGGTGGAGAGCGCATTGAGTGCCGTTGGGCGGTTCAGGGTGACGATGGCGATGCCATCTTGGTGATCAACAAGTACAAGCGGTTCGGTCATGGTGTCCTACAGGCCCTAAGATTTAACAGTGGTTGGATTTGGGCTCAGGGTAGCGGGCCCCAAGATGGTGGGCTAGTGTTCAGTCTGTAAAGAAAACAGCAGAGAGCACATGACCTGGGCGATGGTTGAGGCATATGGCCCTGATGCGGACACCGAGGATCTGGTACCCGCCATGGATTCGAGGGCGCCAGGACTTCTCGCGGCGCTGCATGCAGAGAGCACGCCCGTATGGGAACGGCTTCAGCGAATTCACTTTGAATGGGCGAAGCTCGATCTCGAGCTCTGCGTCATGGACTTCTCGTCACAGCCTGATCGGCGGCTCTGAACGACGTATTCGCTGAAGGGGAAGCGCGCTTTGCTCGAGCCGGTGCGGCACGTGTTCTGCAGCAAACGTGGGGCATTTCCACCAAAGATGGCTGGTCGCCTGAGGCCACCATTAGATGGCTCGTCGCGCTGAGTGCGGGAACCATTTTCCCGGCCGCGAGTCAGAACGACAGCAAGCGAGGCAGTAGAGTGGTCCTCGACGTGCTGTGGAAGTCCTGTTGGGCTTCAGTTCAGCAGCCGGTGTCCAAACTCTCGTGCGCTGAGGTAATCGACCGTGTTCGTGACTTTCGTCAGTTGGCGTACAGCGGCGAGCTGATGGAGCGTCCTGCAGGAGATGCACTGCGCGCCCTGGTTATGTTGCTCGAGCGGCTTCTTGAGCTGCGTTATGTCCTCAAGGCGATGAAGCAAAAACGGGTGCGTGGTGTTCCCCGAAGGCAAGCGAAGAAGGCACTCAACCGCCAGGTAAACAGGGTCGAGAGGGTGCTGACGACGTTAGAATGGCCTCCGGAGCTTGCTCCAACACCAAAACGGACTCAGTGACATACAAGTGGAGATCGATGCGTTGAGAACGATGAAACGCCTCTTTTCAGTCGCGACGATGTGGCTTATTGCAACTCACACCATCGCCGCGGAATCGTTGACCTGGGGTCCTGCCCACGGCACGGTTGTTTCCCTTGAAGCCGCCGATCAGAACGGTGCTTACCAGACCATTAAGTCGATGACTGGCGCCAAGGGGCTGTTAGTTTTTTTTAACCGCTCCGCCGATTGGTGACCCTTCTGTCAACGCCAGTTGGTCCAACTGGAAAGTGAGCGAGCAAGTTTTGAAGCCCTGGGTGTCAACGTTGCGGGCATGACCTACGACGCGGTCGACAAACTCAAGGCGTTCCATGACCGATCGACCCTGGGTTACCCACTGCTTTACGACGATCAAGCAAAACACGTGAGCGCCCTCGGGATTCGCAACACCGAGTACGCCGAGGGTCATAGCGCCTACGGCATTCCCCATCCGGGCATTCTGCTTCTTAGCCCGGAAGGCAAGGTTCTGGCCCGTTTTGCGGTGCCGGGTTATCGTCAGCGGCCGCCTCTCGAAGAGGTGCTTGCGGTGGTTCGTGATCGCGTGATGGACTGAACGGCGGGTCGCGGTGCCTTCTTCAACGGGTTCCTTTACCGGGTTGTGGCACAATGCTCCAGCCCGAAAACACGGACTGACGGAATTCCACAGGTGCTGACTTTTCGATTGACCGCCCTACTGCTGATCGTTCTCAGCAGCGGGTGTACTTCCATTATTTCCGGCGTTTCCCAGGGCTTTACCGATAACCTGTCGAACGCGATTCTCGATAGTGAAGACATCGAGTTGGTGCGAGATGGCGCGCCTGCCTATCTCCTCATGATTGATGGGTTGCTCGCCGGCAGTCCCGATGATGCAGCGTTGTTGTCAACAGCAGCACGGCTTAACTCGGCGTACGCAGGCGCCTTCGTCGAAGAGAAGGAGCGCGCGCGCCGCATGCACACCAAGGCGCTTAACCTTGCCAAGAAAGCCGTATGTGAAGAAATCGATAACGGCTGCGATCTCGAGAAGATTGAACTGTCGACCTTTAATGCCTGGCTTACCGAGCGTGACGAGGATGACGCGGCGCTGCTCTACGGTCTTGGTTCAACGTGGGCCGGCTGGATGCAGGTGCATAGTGATGACTTCAACGCCATTGCCCAGCTCGCCCGCGTGAAGGCACTGATGCAAAGGGTTGTTGAGCTCGATGAGACGCTCGACCAAGGAGGTGCACATCTCTATCTCGGCGTTTTCGAAACGTTGTTTCCACCGGCGATGGGCGGTAAGCCCGAGGTTGGCCAAGCCCATTTTGAAAAGGCGACAGAACTCTCCAATGGCCGTCATCTGCTGACTAAGGTGATGTATGCGGAAAGTTATGCTCGGCTCGTCTTTGATCGCGAGCTGCATGATCGATTGCTCGGCGAAGTGCTGGCCGCGGATGCAAAAAGCCCAGGGCTCACTTTAATCAACGTTGTCGCCCAAGGTCGGGCGCGTTCACTCATGGAATCGGCTGATGATTACTTCTAAACCCCTCTCCTACGTCGTTCGCTGCACGTTCGCAGTTCTGCTGTGCATGCCGCTCTTCGCCTGGTCGGCGACGGTGCTCAAAATCGCTGCAGTTTCACCGGATGGTTCCGTGTGGATGAAGCAGTTGCGAGTATCCGGCAAAACCATCGAAACGGAAACGGCTGGGCGCGTGCAGCTCAAGTTCTATCCCGGTGGTGTGATGGGTGATGACAAGGCGGTGCTGCGCAAGATTCGCACCGGCCAGTTGCATGGTGCAACGTTTACGTCAGGTGGTCTTGTTGGCATCGACCCGGATTTTCAGATGTACAGCTTGCCGCTGGTGTTCAACTCGCGTGAAGAAGCTGAAGCGGTTCGCAAAGTCTTCGATCAACGATTGGTCGAGGGTCTTCGTGTTAGGGGTTTCGAGGGATTCGGCATCGCTGAGATTGGTTTCGCCTACATCATGTCGCAATCACCCGTGCGTGGGGTTGCTGAAGTCAAACAACAAAAAATCTGGATTCCGGATAACGATCCGGGCGCAACACGCCTGATGAGCAGTTTTGGCCTGAGCGGCATTCCCCTCTCTATTGCGGATGTGCTGACAGGTTTGCAAACGGGGCTCATCAACACGATCGCCGCGCCACCTGTCGGCGCGATTGCGCTGCAGTGGTACACGCAGGTGAAACACGCCGTGGACATGCCGTTGATGTATGTCTACGGCACTCTTGCGGTCCAAGGGAAGGCATTTAACAAGTTGTCGGACGCCGATCAAGCGGTCGTCAGAAAGGTGCTCGCTGATGCGGTTGCGCAGGTGGATGCACTGGCGAAGAAAGATGATGCGAGTGCTCGAGCTGCAGTAGGTGCTCAGGGTGTAGCGTGGATTACCCCTACACCTGAACAAACAGCAGAGTGGCGGTCACTCGCAAAGGCGGCTAATGACCGGTTCGCGGCCGAAGGGTTTATCAGTGCCAAACTGTATGCGGATTTTCAGACGGAACTCGCTCGCCTGCGCAGCGCGCCCTGATCCCTGACACCCGCACGGAGGTCAACGTTGAAAGCGCTTCGTGCCATCGAATCCGGACTGCTCGTTCTACTGCTTGCCGGCATGATCGCGGTTTCGGCGTGGCAGGTTCTGGCGCGGGTGTTCTTGGACGGTGGCCTACCTTGGGGTGACGCCTTTGTACGTGTGATCGTGTTGTGGATTGCCATGTTAGGCGCCATGGTCGCGGCACGTAACGATGATCACATTCGTATTGATCTGATGTCGAAGTTTCTACCCGATGCGGGTAAGCGAGTGATGCAACGCATCGGTTCGCTCCTCACGGCGATCATCCTCGGGATCTTTGCCTGGTTCAGCTTCCAGTTCGTGAAGCTTGAATACGAGGATGGCATTTTGGCGTTCGCCGAAGTTCCGGCGTGGTTGTGTGAAGCGATCATGCCGGTAGCGGCCGCTGTCATGTGCCTTCGCTACCTCCTACACGTGTTCAATCCGCCGGAACGACCCGAGCAAGCCCCCGAAACGGAACCGTCAGCATGACCATGTTGCTCATTCTGGGTGTCGTGCTCATGGCTCTGGCTGGTGCGCCACTGTTTGCTGTGATCCTTGCGGGCGCGATGGTGGGTTTTCATACAGCGGAGATCGATCTCAGCGTCGTCGCCATAGAGCTTTACCGTATTGTGGATACGCCGCTACTGGTCGCACTGCCGCTCTTCACGTTTGCCGGTTATGTGTTGTCAGCTGCGCAGACGTCGCAGCGTCTTGTGGATGTTGTGCAGAGTCTATTTGGGGGCATGCCTGCTGGACTTGCTGTGGTGGGTTTCATTGCTTGTGCGCTCTTTACCGTGTTAACCGGTGCGAGTGGCGTCACCATCGTGGCTCTCGGTGCACTTTTGTTACCGGCGCTGATGAGTCAGGGTTACAGCGAAAAATTCAGTCTGGGCCTCGTCACTTCGTCGGGCAGTCTGGGTCTACTGATCTTTCCATCGGTGCCTTTGATTCTCTATGGCGTTATCGCGCAGCAGATGGATGTGGGCGTGCCTTTTGCGATCGTTGATCTCTTTAAAGCAGGCATCCTTCCGGTGCTTCTGATGTTGTCGCTGCTGATTGCCTACACGTTGTGGAAACACCGCGGTGGTGGGCTTCAACGCCAACCGTTTTCCAAGGCCGAACTCAAACGGGCACTTTGGGCCGCGCGTTATGAGATTCCGTTGCCGTTTGTAGTGCTGGGTGGTGTCTTCAGCGGCGTATTCGCGATCTCTGAAGCTGCCGCAGTGACAGCGGTTTACGTCGTCCTGGCCGAAGTGTTGTTGTATCGGGATGTCGAAATCAAAGCACTGCCGAAGCTGGTCGTTGAGTCCATGGTCATAGTCGGCGGAATTCTGCTCATCCTCGGTGTTGCCCTCGCGTTCACGAATTACCTGATCGACGCCCAGGTGCCGCAGCAGCTCTTTGATTTCATGCAGGGTTATGTCCAGAGCCCGTTGATGTTCCTGCTGCTCTTGAACATCCTCTTGTTGGTGTTAGGAGCGATCCTCGACATCTTTGCGGCCACTGTGATCATGGTGCCGCTCTTGTTGCCGGTGGCAGTTGGCTATGGCATACACCCGGTTCACCTTGGGATTATTTTTCTGGCCAATATGCAGATCGGATATTTCACGCCGCCCATTGGTATGAACCTCTTCATTGCGAGTTACCGTTTTCGCAAGTCCATGGTGGAGCTGTATTCCGCCTGCGGGCCGTATTTCGTGGTGCTGTTGTTGGCGGTATTGATCATCACCTATGTGCCTTGGCTATCTCTGGTGTTTGTGCAATGAACCTTCGAACGCTGCTGCTGCTTGCACTGTTTTCACTTGCTCCGTGGGTTTGGGCGGCTGAACCCGCGGCCCAAATTGATGCCCTGCACGAGGTGCTGATCAAGGCCATGAAACATGGTGGCACGGCGAGCGAACGGGTCGGCATCGTTGAAAAAGTGGTGGTCGATAACTTTGACTTTGAGTCCATTGCCAAGGTCAGCGTTGGTCGGGAATGGCAAAAGATTGGCGCCGACGGGCAGAAGAAGATCGTCGATCTCCTGCGCCAGTTGTCGCTCGCCACTTACGCGGATCGGTTCGACAGTTTCGAGAACCAGAAATTTGTGAGCGAAGGCGAGGTCAAGGGCAAGAGTGGTACAGTCGTTAAGTCCCACATTCTGCGCAGCAATGGCGAGAAAGTTTCGCTGCACTACTACTTTCGTAATGGTCGCATCTTCAATGTCGTCGCCGATGGTGTGAGCGACCTTGCGCTTAGGCGCGCTGACTATGGCAGCATTTTGCGTCGTGAGGGATTTCCTGCACTGCTGGCCCATATCGAGCGCAACATTGAAGAACTGCGATAGCTTCAAACGCCTGATCCTGCTCCCACTGGTCTTGGTCTTCACGGGGCTGATGGGCGGCTGCGCGACGCTAGAGGGGGATCCCTGGGCGGTCTATGACCCACTCGAGCCCACCAATCGAAAGTTCCATACGGCGATCGATGCGGTTGACCGTCGGGTAATCGCACCGGTAGCGCGGGGCTACAAGACAATCATGCCGGACTGGGCAGAGCGAGGGGTCACCAACTTTTTTCGGAATGTTCGACGGATCGACAGCGTCGCCAACAGTTTGTTGCAGGGGAAGGCGAAAAATGCCGGAGAGGACTTCGCCGGGCTCCTGGTGAACACGACGCTCGGGCTTGGTGGACTGTTGGAAGTGGGTGGCCGGATGGGGCTCAAACACCACGATGAGGACTTTGGGCAGACACTCGCCGTGTGGGGTGTGACCCGCACCCGGTACATCTATCTGCCTTCAGGTCCAGCAACGATACGAGATGCGCCCGGTACTGCCTTCAAGTCCTGGATTCCCAGCGTGATTTTGAGTGGCGGTTATACCTTCTGGGTAGGCGCCATGGACCTCTTGTCCGTCCGAGCCGATGCGTTGCCATTGTCCGACGCCCGCGACCAGACTGCGCTCGATGCCTATGTGTTCACACGAGATGCCTGGTACCAACGGCGCAAATTCGTGGCCTTCGACGGTGATCCGCCCGTGGATGATCTCTTTGAGGAATTCGAAGAGGACTTTGAAGCCGTGTTGGATGCCGAAACCGAAGCGAGCGATTCTTCGGGGGATTCTTCCGGAAACTCTCCGCAATGACGCAGGCCTTTCTGAATGCGCTCGTCGCCTACGTGGCCTGGGTTTGCCGTAATCCACGCGTCACCTTGGGTCTGCTCACTCTGCTCACGGTGGTGTGTGGGGTGTATTCCTTCGAAAAGTTCCGCATCAATTCCGAACTCTCGAACCTTATCGACCAAAGCTCCACCTGGCGCGGTCACTTCGATGATTTTGAAGCGGCGTTCCCCGACCAACTAAAGACCGCAGTCGTTGTCGTTCATGGCGATTCTTTTGGCGACGTTGAAGCCGCGGCAAAAGCGCTGGAAGTGGCGATCCGCGCGCAGTCGAAATTTGTCGCGGTCTCAGCACCCCAAAATCTCGATTTCTTGCGTGACCGCGCCTTGCTGTATCTGTCCGCCGAAGATCTCGATGAGATGTCAGAACGACTCGCCGATGCCCAGCCGGTATTGACAGCCATCGCCGAAGACCCGTCGCTACGTGGTGTTCTTGAAGTTCTGGGTGACGCGGTTGAGAACGCCGATGACGCAGAAATGTTCGCGACCGTGCTGGAACTTGTCACGAAGAGTGGCGAACGTGCGCTTGCCGGTGAACCGGCGCGGGTGGCGTGGACGGATGAACTTTTTTCACCGGATCCGCCGCAGATTCGCGTGATTACGTTGAAGGGCAAGCCAAACTTTGATGTGTCTCTGCCGAGTGCTGAGCTTTTGGCGCTTCTCGATGAAGCGATCAAGAGCGTCAAACGAGCACCGGGGGTGGAAGTTGGTGTCACCGGTGAAATTGCACTCACTCATGAAGAAATCCAGGCGGCGACGGGCGGTGTGAACCTCGCGGGTTGGTTGTCCACCGCGGTGCTCGCGCTGATGATGATCATCGGTGTGCGCTCCTGGAAAATCGTACTGACGACATTACTGAAGCTCCTCGTCGGCGTGATCTTCACCACGGCGTTTGCGATGTCAACCATCGGCGAATTCAATACGCTGTCGCTCGTTTTCATCGTGATGTTCTTCGGCTTGGGTGTGGACTACTCGCTGCATTATTCGCTGCGTTATCAAGAATCGATCGGTGAACACAACGATGTAGGGGAAGCACTGATTCACGCTGCGAAGGGTGTTGGTGATGCGATTGCTTTGTGTGCGATCACCACGGCCGCCGGTTTTCTTGCCTTCTGGCCAACACGTTATGGTGGGCTTGCCGACCTTGGCGTGATCTCCGCTGCCGGTATGCTCATTGCTCTCTGGCTGACGTTTACGTTACTGCCGGCCGTCTATGTGTTGAGTGGTCCTGTGCGTGCACATCGTCTGGAGATGCCCAGCAGTGACGCTATCGTGCGCAAGTTGATCGCGCATCGCCGCTGGGTGATCGGCGTCATATCCATCGCCGCGGTCATCGCCACCGTGTTTGCGTCGCGTGCGCAGTTTGATTACAGCGTACTCGCACTGCGTGATGAGAACACCGAGTCCATGCGCATGTTGCGATTCCTGCAGCGAGAAGGTGTCGCGACGGACTATGCCTTGTACGTGGTGCATCAACCCGGAGAGCTTAATATCGAGGCGTTAGAAGCGCTGCCCATGGTGGATTCGGTTCTGACTCCTGCGGACTACGTGCCGAATGATCAGGACGACAAGCGTTATGTGATCGAGGAGTTAAATCTGCTACTCGAGAGTGCGTTGATGCCACTGGAGGTGGCTGAAGCGCCAGGCGCCCAGGCGCTGCGAGAAGCCATCACGGAGTTCGCAGACCAGCTCGAATCAAAAAACCTCGAAGGTGTAGCGACCTGGCGGAAGCTTGCCGCACTTCCTGATGAACCGCTGATGGCCTGGCAAGGCGATGTGGTTGAGCCGCTTCAAAAAGAGCTTGATTGGTTGTCTCGCGCACTGTCCATGGAACCGGTCACGTTCGATGACCTGCCGCCGGATCTCGTGCATCGCCTGGTTACGGCGGATGGACGTCATCTGTCGGTCATCACACCACGTGACGACATAACGGACGTCGCTTCCCTCGGCGAATTTATCGACAGTGTTCATACCATTGCGCCTACCGCGACAGGTCGACCGGTGATCGAAAAGGGCGCGGGCGAGATTGTAATCGGCTCGTTTATCCAGGCGACGCTCACCGCGGCGGGCGTCATCCTGCTCATTCTCCTCATCATGTTCCGCAGTCTGAAGAGTGCCTTCCTGATTTCAGTGCCGCTGTTGCTCGCCGGCCTCTTCACGCTGGCCGTTGGAGAACTGATCGGCGCACCGCTGAATATGGCTAATATCCTGGTGTTGCCGCTGATCTTTGGGCTCGGAGTAGACAACGGCATTCACGTTTATCACCGCTATCACCAAGGTGGAGATGTGGCCGGTCTCATGCACTCCAGCACACCACGTGCGGTGATGCTGAGTACGTTGACCACGGTTGGTGCGTTTGCTTCGTTGATGTTATCTCCCCATGTCGGTACAGCATCCATCGGTCTCTATCTGACCCTCGCGGTGGGCCTTCTGTTGTTGTTCGCGATTTTCCTGCTGCCTGTACTGCTCAAGCCAGCTCGATGACGGCGTTCATCTGGCGTTTTCCGCTGTTTTTCCTTGGGCTTTTGTTGGCCATTCGTGCTTTCACAGCTTTCTCGTTGGATTCGGTGCCCGCAGCTGCGTGGATACACGTATGGATAAACGGTGTGCTGGCCGATGCGGTGGCGTTGTTGATGGTGAGCTGCCTGCTGGCGCTCGGCTGCTTGAGTTCACGACCATGGTTTCGTTGGGTCGTGTCCGGTGTGGTGATCGCGGTTGTACTTATCGTGGCGATCGCTGAAGTGTTTTTTTGGTTTGAGTTTCAGGCGCGACTGGATCGTTTGGTTTTCCACTATCTGGCCTATCCAGTTGAGGTGCTCGTCTTTCTGGAGGAGCAGTTCTACCTGAAGTGGATTCTGATTCCTTTCGCCCTCATCGTGGTGCTGTTGGCACGGCTATTAGCTGAACCACCTGAATTGTCGCTACGCAGTGTTGCAGTTGTGTGGCTTGGTGCGGGCATTGCCGCCTGGCTGAGTGGACAACCGGTAATCGAACAATCACGCCTGCTGACGCAGCTTGCGAGTAACGGATACGTGGGTATATTGACCGCGGCGCGTGTGAACGAAACACGGTGGAACGGATTGTTTCCAGGTGTCACGCCAGCGCGAGAAGCGTTCAAAGCGGAACCTTCGTTGCCACCGATGGTCAGCGTCGATGCCAAACATGTGGTGCTCATCATCGAGGAATCCTTTGCTGGAAAGACTTGGGAGGATCCGAAGGAACGCGCGCTGCACCTCCCGGCGTTTTCGGCGTTAGCAGGGGAGGGGCTGCGGTTCGATAACGTCTACGCCGCAGGTACTCGAACGACGCGTGGCATGGAGTCCATCCTCAACGGGTTTGTGCCGTTACCGGGGATTTCTGCTACCGAGCGCAAGGGATTTGAACGCCTGCCGTCACTTCCCCGGGCGTTTCGCGACCACGGTTTCAAGACGGTGTTTGCCTATGGCGGCTGGCCTGGCTTCTCGAATTTCACGCCCTATTGGCAAGGCATCGGGTTTGAAAAAACCACGAGCCGTTATGATTTTCCCGAAGGCACCTTTGAAACCAGTTGGGGTGTCAGTGATCGTGATCTTTTTGCGCACGTGCTCGGGCTGATGGATGAACTCACGCTTGCCGCGCAGCCCATATTTCTGTCGACGCTCACCGTTAGTAACCACCGCCCCTTTGTTGTGCCGTCGGGGGAGGCTAATGCAGAGCAGCGGTCTCTGCAGGCAGCGATGCGTTATGCAGATTCTGCCCTCGGCTGGTTTTTTGCTGAAGCGCGCAAACGAAATTGGTTTGATGACACGGTTTTTGTCGTTATCGCCGATCATGCACCGAGGATCTATGGAGACAGCCTGATTCCGGTCGAAAGTTATCGAATTCCCATGCTGCTGATTTCTTCTCCCGAGGTGCAGCCCGCGGTAATCACCGAGCGTGGATCCAGTACCGGCATCGCTACGACGCTACTCAGCCTTTTCCATCTCCCGACAAAGGAGCAGTTCTGGGCGCCTTCGTTATTGGATGGCCAAGATGGTCCTGTTTGGATTGAACACGATTATCACGTGGGCGAGCTGCTGAATGACCGCCTCACGATTCTCGCTCGAGGAGGCAGGTTCTATCAGTGGACGGTTGCAGGACATCAGTTCACGCCGGCGGGAGAAATTGCGGCGGACACGTTGGAGTCACGACGAATTGTGGAGCGGTTCAGCCAGGCCCACGAGGTGCTTTACCCCCGCTAGGCCCGCCAGGAGCAGGGGTTAGCCGTTGAGGCGCTGTTCACCGTTGCGCAACATCGCGATGTTGGGCGCAAGCAGCTTCTTGAAGTTGTCCAATGAAACGGGTCGGCTAAAGAAATAGCCCTGGACGTAGTCGCAGGACTGACTTTCAAGGAAATGCAATTGCTCAGCGGTTTCCACACCCTCCGCCACTACTTCTCGTTCCATGGCGAGCATCTGTAGCAGTGTTGCGTTGACGTTAATGACCTGCCCACGATCACTCACCATCAACATGCCAGCCGGCGCATTAGCGAATGCATGGTTCAAGGCATCGAGCGTTACGGATTTTCGACGAGGATCCTAGAGCAGAATGGACGTCGCGATCCTGATCGCCGCGAGCGCGATCAGGAAATCTTCGGGGACTCTGCCACCCGCAGAACTTTCAAGGAGCGGCAGGAGTTCAGTGGCATATGCAGTTGCCAACATGGCCGAGGCAATGGCCGCAATCAGCAGCGTTAGTCCACGATGCGTGGCGAGATTGGAGACGGTGAGCGCCACCAGAAACACCGGAATGGCGAGGTTGTTGTCGGTTTGAAAGGCCTGCACGGTAAAGCCGACGCAGAGGATCGTTGTCGCGACGAAGGCGACCAAGCCTCTTGATATGGGTGCTTCCCGCCAGCCCTGCTGCATCGAGTATTGTTCCGACTGAACGACCGGTTATGCTCAGCGGGTGACTTGCACCGGAGCATCACGATGAATGTATTTCTGACACTACCGGTGGCCGGACAAGGCCTCTATGACATCACGCACAGGGTTCGTCAGGTTGTTGACGGCGCTCGCGTGAGTGAGGGATTGGTCACACTCTTTTTGCGACATACGTCGGCAAGTCTGCTCATCCAGGAAAACGCGGCGCCCGAGGCCAAGAACGACCTCGAGGCATGGCTCAACCGTTTGGTTCCAGAAAGAGACCCGCTGTACACCCACAACGATGAAGGACCGGATGACATGCCGGCACACATCAAGGCGATGCTCACTGCCGTGAGTGTTTCGGTCCCGATTGCGCAGGGTGCGATGGTGCTAGGCACCTGGCAGGGGATCTTTTTGTGGGAGCACCGGCATGCGCGGCGATCACGGGAAATCGTGGTCAGTGTGATCGGCAGCGTTTGAGTTTGATTACCTTTTGGTTTGTCGGTCGCGAATCGCGTCCGTCCAGCGACGGTGACCTTCTGGATCGAGGATCATCGAGGCAAAGAACAACAACAGATCCTTGTGATTTGGGGTGATCTGCGCGGCCTGCATGGCCCGTTCACCGGCTTTGGAATTAAGGAATTTGAAGATGCCACCGATGGTGCCTTCTTCTTTTCCGAGGATCGGTGCCGACCAATGCCCAATGATGTCGTGCAGATCGGGCAGATCGTCTTCATGAAGTCCGGCTGCACCTGGGTCGAGGACGACGTTGGCCCACACCGTTCCGGCGAGGATGCAGTAGGTGTCCTTATCGATGAAGGCCTCAATCAGCTGGCTTCGTTCAGTGATGTCTTCCAACACTGGACGGAGCTGCTCGAGCAGTGGTTGATTCAGTTCGTTCATGCGCTCGTGCGAAGTGCCTTGATTTCCGCCAGGGTTGATGTCAGGCGATCTAGCCGGGCCACCAGGTCTCGAAGCAGCGGCTCTTCGGTTGTTGGTACAGAGGTTTCGGAACACAGCGCGGCGTAACAAGCGCGCAGACGATTTTCACTGTCCCGCTCTTCGGCAATGAATCGTCCGAGTAGTGCACCCGTTTCCGGATCGATGTTTTGATCATCGAACAATGAACGCAGCGCATCGGGTCGCGCAGGTTCCTGATAACGCAGGATTTGCTCGAATTTTTCGCGGTCTGTCGCTTCAGAGCGAACGCAGGCGAGGTCTGCGCTGAATCGGTCAGAGGGTTTTTCTCGCACCGAGAAGCCGAGCTCACACATTCTCTTCGTGAACGCGGCGCCGTGTTCCCGCTCACGGATCGCCACGACGTCCAGAACGGCCCGAACATCAGCACGGGAGGTGGTCTTTGCCCAGGCGGACAACAATTCCCCGCCGCGGCTTTCCCCGACCGCGATGGCGTTGAGTAGGCCGAGGTAGGAGGGCTTCTTCGTGTGTTCGCTCATATATTCGCCCATGAGGAAGAGATCCGAATTGGAAGGAGGGTCGAGGATAAACAAGGCCTGAAGCCGACGCGAGTATTGTGCGCGGTTACCCTTGAGTCTTCGGCTGATCGTCTAACGCTGCTAACATCGCGCCCTTGCAGTTACCCCGTGTGGTCGGGGTAATCAACTTCGTGGAGCCTTAAGCCATGCTGGAACTGGATCGGGTTTCCTTGCCCGAATCGAGCGAAGCGCTGCGTGTTGACGCGCGCGCGTTTCTTCAACAACACCGTGATCTGATTGGGGAGCCCAACTCGGATTTCACCACCGGACATAGCCCTGAATTTTCCGCCGCATTAGGCGCGCGGGGCTGGATCGGTATGACCTGGCCGAAATCGTTCGGTGGCAGCGAACGCACGTTCTTTGATCGTTATGTGGTCACAGAAGAGCTGTTGGCAGCGGGCGCGCCGGTCAGTGCGCACTGGATTGCGGATCGACAGAGTGGGTCGCTGTTGCTCAAGTTCGGCAGCGAAAAACAAAAACAGACTTACCTTCCTGCCATTACCCGGGGAGAGTCGTACTTCTCCATCGGTATGAGCGAACCCAATACCGGCTCGGATCTCGCGTCGGTGCGCACCGCAGCCAAAAAGGTGGATGGGGGTTGGGTGATCAATGGCAGCAAGATCTGGACGACCGATGCGCATCGCAACCACTTCCTGATCGCGTTGGTGCGAACGAGCCCTGCTCAAGGTGAGAACCGGCATGTGGGCTTGTCACAGATCATCGTCGATTTGCGCAACGACGGTGCCCAGGTGCGACCCATCCGCAACATGGCGGGCGGCGAGGACTTCAACGAGATCGTGTTTCAGGATGTCCTGGTGCCGGAGGATCGCATCGTTGGTGAGGCCGGCAACGGCTGGAAGCAGGTCACCAGCGAGCTTTCTTATGAGCGCAGTGGTCCGGAACGATTCCTGTCGGCCTTTCGTGTGCTGGTTGAATTTGTTCGTCTGGTGGGTCCGAATCCACTGCCTCACGAAGCGGCGGTGATCGGTCGTGCAGCAGGACACCTGATGACGCTGCGAAAAATGTCCGCCTCGGTTGCAGGCATGCTCAATCAAGGTAAGCAGGTGGATGTTGAAGCCGCGCTCGTCAAGGAGCTCGGTAACAACTACGAGAAGCTGCTGCCGGAAATGACGCGGCTGGCGTTGTCCTCGAATCGATCGGGTCGAGCGGCGTGGCGTAGTGCCTTTGAACAAACCCAGCTGCTGTCGCCGTCGTTCACATTACGCGGCGGCACGCGGGAAATTCTGCGTGGCGTGATTGCCCGGGGGCTGGGTCTGCGATGAGTGATAACAACATGAATGAACAGCTCAGCATCATCATTGACACCGCCAACCGCCTGTTTGGCGACAGCGTCGATAAAGGGCTTCTGGATGCGGCAGAGCGTGGGGAGTTTGCGCAAAGCCTCTGGGCTTCAGTCGTCGCAACCGGTTTCCACGCCGTAGGTTCCAAGGACAGTGGCACAGGTGTTGTCGAACTCTTTGCGTTGCTCGATGTGGCTGGACGGCATGCTGCGCCACTACCTCTGGCGGAGACACTTCTGGCCAATGCGTGGGTCGGCTTGTCAGAAGGTGTGTCCAGCATCGGGCTGTGGGAAGGTCAACGCATCACTGACGTGCCCTGGGGCCGAAGTTCGACGCGCGTCATTGGTATTCGTCCCGATTCTGCGGAATGTGTCATCGTTGAACAGGTTGAAGTCATTGAGCGAAGTGCGAATCTCGCTGGGGAACCGCGTGATGTGGTGAGGGTTCCGGAGGGCGCGAGCCGTCACACGATTCGTTTGAATCACGGCAATGCTTGGTCTCAACTCGCATTGGCGCGTGCGGTGCAAACGGCCGGTGCCTTGTCCACGGTGCTGGATATCGCGCTGCAATATGCTGGTGAGCGTGAGCAATTTGGCCGGAGCTTAAGCAAATTCCAGGCGATCCAGCATTCCCTCGCGGTTCAGGCTGCGGAAGTTGCGGCAGCCCGACGGGCTGCTACCGGCGCCGTCGACGCGCTCGATACGCCGAGAGCGGCTGCCGAAATTGCGGCCGCGAAAATTCGTGCTGGTGATGCAGCAACCATGGTCGGTGAAGCCGCTCACCAGGTGCTCGGCGCCATCGGTTATACCCATGAACACCGGTTGCATCACTTCACGCGAAGGGCGTGGGCTTGGCGGGATGAGTTTGGCAATGAGTTTGATTGGCAACGCAGCCTCGGCGCCATGATTGCGGGTGTGGGTGCCGATCACGTATGGTCGTTTGTCACCGGGCGGTGAAAGACGTTTTACCGCCGCGCCCGACGGCGCCACTCAAGATTGCCGTTAGCGAGTGTTTGACGGGTGCTGCGGTTCGTTATGATGGCAGTGGCGCCCGTTCTTCCTATCCCCATGAGCGGCTTGCCGGTCTTTTCGAACTGTTACCCGTCTGCCCCGAAATGGCGATTGGCATGCCGGTGCCGCGCCCGCCCATTCGGTTGGTCGGGACCACGGAATCACCACGAGCAGTTGGCGTCACTGACCGTAATCAAGATGTTACGGATGCGCTTGCACAGTTCGGGATAAATGCCGCAGACCGTCTTCGCCAGGAGGGAATCGTCGGTTATGTGTTTATGAAGAACTCACCTAGCTGTGGCCTTTTTCGGGTCAAGGTCTACCCAGAGTCGGAAACTCTCACCGCGGATCGTTCAATACCTGTACATAGAGGACGAGGTGTTTTTGCTGAGGCGATAACGCGGACTTGGCCCGCTTTACCCGGTGAAGAGTCAGGGCGTCTGGAAGATCCGGTGCTCTGTGAGAACTTCGTAACCCGCGTCTTTGCCTACGCTCACTGGCGGACATTAGAAGAAGCCGGTATGACGGCGGCCGGATTAATCGGATTTCACAGTCGCTACAAGTACCTGCTCATGGCACACAGTATTAACGCCTATCAGCAGGTGGGACGCCTGTTGGCCGATCTGAAAGGTCAGGTTGAGGCTAAAGCAGCGGCTTACATTCTCGAGTTGATGGCAGGGTTAGCGAGACCGGCGACGCGCCAGGGTCATGCCAATGTGCTTTCTCACATCCAGGGCTACCTCAAAAATGACCTCGACAGCGCGACGCGGCAAGAGCTTGCAGCGCTCATTCAGAGCTACCGTCTAGGCGAACAGCCTTTGCTTGCGGTGCTGTCGCTGATGAAACATCATCTCTGCCGTTTCCCGGATCGTTACTTGGATGAGCAGGTCTATCTTGAATCCCATCCACCTTCAGCGGCCTTGCGGGTGATGCTTTGATAAAACCCTAATGCACACACGTTTTACGTGCGCAGCTGAGACGATCCCACAAAAAAACTGAACAATCCATCACAGGGGAGAAGGGCCGCCGTGGCACAAACACACGATCACGAAATCGTATCGATCTATCCGTTCAGCGATGCCGAAGTGGATACGATCATGAACAAATCCGTTGAGTGCGTGCTAATGTGGGCGACCAAAGACGGCTGGCCCGTCGGCGTCACCCACGCCTTTGTGTGGCACGAAGGCAAGATCTGGATCACCTTCTCCGAACACCGTCACCGCGCGGCTGCCATCAAGCGTGATCCACGTGTTTCGGTCAACGTTTCGAGCCACGGCTACCCGCCCGCACTCGCCGCCGATCCGTCACTGCCACGAGGCGCCATCACCTTCAAGGGCACCGCGGAGTTCAAGAGCGACGACGCTACGAAGAAATTTTTCTACACGGCACTGTCGAGAAAACTCAATCCGAGCAACAAGCAGGGTGAAGAGTTTTTCTTCAACCTGCTGGATTCACCCTTGCGCACCATTCTGGTGGTCACGCCGGTGAAGAAGATCATGTACAACGGCGCGACCGCCGGTAAACACATGACGGGTACCATTTCCGAAGCGGAACTTGGCGAACGGATGGAGAGTGATCTCGAGCGCATGAACCGGGCGCGTGCAGCGAAGGGTCTGCCACCCCGTTGATGTAGCAGAACCGCTGAGGCGACCCGGAAGACACCTGCGGTCATCCGGGTTCGGGCGCGTGCATCAAAGAAAGTGAATCGAGGAAGGTGAATCAAGGAAGATGAATCGAGGAGGTAGCGATGGCTGACAAAGGTCCTTATTCATCATCGAACGCAGGCGGCACTGAGTCCGACTCCGACGCTCGCATGTGGGGGATGTTTGCGCACCTCTCGGCCCTCTTCGGATTCATCTTTCCACTTGGGAACCTGATCGGACCTTTCGTGATCTGGCAGATCAAGAAGAACACGATGCCGTTTGTTGATGATCAAGGCCGGGAAGCGCTCAACTTCCAGATTACGGTCACAATCGCGGCGATCGTCTCTTCCATTCTCATTGTTGTACTCATCGGGTTCCTGCTGCTCGCTGTGGTTGGTCTAGCCTCGTTGGTGTTCTGCATCATCGCGGGTGTCAGAGCTAATGATGGCGAGCACTACCGTTATCCCTTCACGCTGCGGCTTATCAACTGATCAATCAAACATGGCAGCCATGAAGGTCGAAACGCGCCAACATGGCCGTGAACGTGCCGAGCGGCTCATGGAGCTGCTCGCACTTGAGCCCGTTGAAGAGAATCTTTTTCTTGGCCACAACGAAGCGCGTGCACCGGTGCGTTTGTTTGGTGGACAGGTCCTCTCTCAATCATTGCGCGCAGCGACGTTAACCATCGATGCCGCGTCTGGCCTTAAACCACATTCCTTGCATGGCTACTTCATGCGTGCTGGCGATGCGAGTCGACGAGTATTGTACGAAGTTGAACGCATTCGGGATGGCCGCAGTTTTTCAACCCGCCGAGTGGTGGCGATCCAGAATGGCGAGGCGATCTTCAATCTGGATGTATCGTTTCATGTGGATGAGTCCGGTATTGAGCATGCGGACCCCATTCCCAATGTGCCACGACCGGAAGACCTTGAAGATGATCTCACTCACGTGCGTCGGCTTGTTGAGGCCGGGGTGAAGGACCCACGCCTATCGCCATTCGCGGGCCATGCACGACCATTCGAGATGCGTTCGGTATTTGTTCCAGGTAGCCGCGAGTGGGGGCAGGACCGTTACTGGAATCCGGTTTGGATCCGGTTTTTGGTGCCCGTGGATGCCGCTGACCAAGGATTGACGCGTTGTCTGCTTGCCTATGCGTCGGACATGGGATTTGTAGGCACAGCGGCGATGCCGCATCAATCAGAAGTTCCGCGCGCGGGACTACAGATGGCAAGTCTCGATCATGCCATCTGGTTCCATCGTGATCCGGACGTGAACGAATGGATCCTGTTTCATCGCACGACGACCTGGGCCGATGCGGCGCGCGGACTTTGTCACGCCCAGTTTTTTGATCGTCATGGTGAGTTGTTGGGTTCGGTGACTCAAGAAGGACTGCTGCGCCGCGATGCGGCTCTGACAGCCTGATTCACCGGCGTCAAGTTGCGCAACGATCAGCTTTCGTGGTGCACGATCTCGCTGACTTCAATCAACGCGTTTTGTTGCGAGCCGTAGAGCTTGAGCGTGGCGAGATCCTCGTCGTCCAGCGGCAAATGTGTGGCGTCGGCAAAACGTTGTCCCCAAGTCGGATCCACCACTTGCCAGGTGCCATCCACACGCACTTCATTCCAGGCATGGAATGCAAAGCCGTAGGGTTTGCGATCTCGGTAGGCGAGGCCGATGACGGTTCGCGCGGCCATCCCCGATTTTTCAGCGAGCACCGTCAAAAGATCAGCAAAATCCGCGCACTCACCATAGCCCCTGTCGAGCACTTCGGTGAGCGAGGCGCTATCAGCGCCTTCTCGGTAAGTAATGCGTTCCTGCAAAAGGTTGAGTAGCCGATCGATCCGTGCGCCTTCATCTTTTTGATCAGATTCAAGTTCAGATTCTCGTAGAAGTGCTTCGATTCGGTCATCGGGTAATCCACGCGTGGCTAAAGAGGTACCACGGTGCTCGGAGAGCGTTTGCCGACGTGCGGAGATGTTAAGAATCGAAGCCGATGTCTCTCGATCCATCGCAGTCAGCCGCATCGACTCGATCTTCTCCAGTTCTGGAATACGTGCGGTCACAGGCAACAAATACACTTCGCGAAATGCGGGGCTGGAGATGTTGAGGGCCGTGGATTGATCGGTACGCTGAAATCTGAAGGTCCCGGCGACATCGATGGAATCGGGCAACATCGAGGGTAAGAGACGCGTCACCGTAGCGCCCATGCTGGCTTCACTCTGCAGTGCGTACCCGGATGGTTCTCGCTCAATCAGCGTGTAGGCGGAACTACGTACACGGCCACTTTCGAAGGCAAGGGCAGGTGCCCGAATGCGGCTATACAGCGGTGGGCTGTCTTCGAGCAACCAACGTTCGATCAGCAAAAAATCCCCTAACACAAAGTCTCTGTGGACGGTGGAAATGGTCTTTCCAAAGGTGTCCGTAGCCTGCAGCCCATCGATCACCCTAACAAACCGGACCGTTTCTGCTGCGGCGCTACCCCGTTGTATGGACTGCTGTGCCTCCCGCAGTGACCAGGGCGCCCGGCTATCAAACTCGAGGTATTTGCGGATGTTCACCGGCTTGTCGGCTTCAAGCAGGATGTGGGTGTGCGACGTATACCGCCACCCACCATCGGGCAATCCGAAAGAACGGGTGTGCAGATAACCGACGCTGCGCCCGGACACCTCGATGCTGTACCAATATTCACCACTCAACTGCCGGCTGATACGAACTTCCAAAGGCAATACGGATTGTTGCCAGACAAGAAAGAGAATCAGCGCCAGCGAGAGACCTAAGCCTGCGGCGAAGCGGATCAAGTGAAGTCATCTCCCGATATGGGCCGGGAGTTTATCAGGCTGTCCTTCCTATGACGCTGGGGGCCATGGCACTGGGACTCTGAGGTTACGACTCCGGGGCTAGGACTCCGGGGCTCAGGCCTCTGTGGAGTTCAGGTACCGAACCACGATGGCGAGCAGCTCGGCGTTGCTGTCGTAGCGTTGGCTGTGCAGCACTTTCCATTTGTGGCGGTTGAAGGGCTGCGCCACGTGAGCAGCAAAGACCCCAGTTGCGGACACGAAGATGCCGTGGGCGCCTTCGGCGGGAGAGAAGTTCGGTGCGAGACAAAGGTCGTGTAAGGGCACGCCTTCCCAGTGGGGCACCATCGCCAGTGGTTTCCAGCTGCCTTTTTCATCACCTGCCGCGAGTGAATACACCCGTCCTACGCGATCGCTGTAGCCCACACCGTCGAGCAACTCCAGAAGCTCCGCGATCCAGGCCTGGCGAGGGTCGGTGTTGCGGACTTCATCCACCCCATCCACACGATCCACTTCCTCGCCGTTGGCGAGTTTTTCCAGTGCCTCGGTGATACCACCGAGTTTATTGACCTCATCGCTGTCGTGGTCGGCAATCTTGCTGAAGTCGACTTGAGAAATGATCTCCTGGGCGCGACGCGCCTGACGGATCAGGTCGGCGATGGATTCTTTGGGCTGTTTCGATGTGTCCATACCGAAAGCGTAGTGCATTTTCGAGAATCTGACGGGCGGGCTCGGCATCATGCGCAGTCCGCCTGAGTTAAACTGCGTGGCATCACCACAGCGGGCCAAGATGCCCCGGAAACCTACGGCAATGAGTGGGAAAGAAAGCCCAACAGTGGGCAGTATCGACATCGCCACCAGCAACGATTTCGTCCGCGCTCGGGTCCGTCAGGACATCGTTGATGGTCGCCTGCCTCAGGGTGTCATCACACGTTTTCCACCAGAGCCGAACGGATTTCTGCACATCGGTCATGCCAAGAGCATCTGCCTGAACTTTGGGGTCGCAGGTGAACACGGTGGTGCGACCTACATGCGTTTTGACGACACCAACCCGCTGAAGGAAGATGACCGTTACGTTGAAGCCATCAAGGCCGATGTACGTTGGCTCGGGTTCGACTGGGGTGACAAACTCACTCACGCATCGGACTACTTTGAACAGCTTTATCAGTTCGCCCGCGACTTGATCCGCAACGGCAAAGCGTTTGTTTGTGACCTCACTCAAGAAGAGATGCGTGAATACCGCGGTACGCTGACGGAGCCGGGGCGGAATAGTCCGCATCGTGCTCGCTCCGTAGCGGAAAACCTCGACCTCTTTACACGCATGCGTGCGGGTGAGTTTGTCGACGGCGCTCGCGTATTGCGTGCCAAGATCGATATGGCATCACCCAACGTCAACTTGCGTGATCCCGTGTTGTACCGCATTCGCAAAGTGCCCCATCAGCGTACTGGAGATGCCTGGCCGATCTACCCCACCTATGACTATACCCATTGCATCTGTGATGCGCTCGAACACATTTCGCATTCGCTCTGCACTCTCGAATTTGAAGATCACCGACCGCTGTACGATTGGGTGATTCGTAACATCAACGTCAACTACCACCCGCCGCAGATTGAATTCTCACGGCTCGGTCTCGAATACACCGTGACGAGCAAACGCCTGCTGCATTGTTTGGTGGATGATGGTCATGTTGAAGGCTGGGACGACCCGCGGGTGCCGACCATCGCCGGTCTACGCCGCCGTGGTTATACGCCTGAAGCCATTCGTGATTTTT
>SYFY01000190.1 GCA_005799745.1 Gammaproteobacteria bacterium | reverse complement strand
GCTGATGACCCTCACCATCGAAGTGTTTTCTGACCTGATCTGTCCGTGGTGTTTCATCGGCAAACGCCGCCTAGACCGAGTGCTCGCATCCCCTGCGGGCGAAGATGTGGAGGTGCGGTGGCGTGCCTATCAGCTCGCACCTAGGCTGCCGGCGAACGGCATCGATCGCGAGCGGTATTATCAGTCCAAATTCGGAACCGATGGCCGCACAGTCCCGACACGTATCGCCGAAGAAGCCGCGACGGAGGGGCTAACTCTGAACTTCGCCGCGATCAACAAGATGCCTAACACATTTCTCGGCCATCGCCTCATGGTGTATGCGGAGGAAACTGCGAGTCCCGCCACTCAGCATGAACTCGCCGACGTGCTCTTTCGAGCCTACTTTCAAGAAGGGCGTGATGTCGGGGATCTTGCGACGCTGCTGGATGTTGCAGTTGCCGTAGGTCTGGATCGGGAGCTGACCAGAACGTGGCTTGCGGGGGAAGGAGGCAAGGATCGTGTTCAGGAAGAGCTCAACCAAGCGGTCGAGCTGGGTATTCAAGGTGTGCCCTGTTTTGTGCTGGGTGGCGTCTTTCCCGTTCCAGGCGCTCAAACCGTCGAGGTGATGACGTCCTTCATCACCCGGGCCAAGACGCGGCTAGCATCAGGATAAAGACGCGCTTCGCTCCCTCAGCAAACGTGCTCAGGAAGGATCCCGCCATCCCTCGATTTCGAAGGCGTTGCGGATTCGGTCGACCAGGGAGAGATCACCGTCGATCTGAAGCCTGCCGTCGCTGACGGCGTCCGTCCACCGAATTTTGCTCGAAACTAACCGGATGAGCGTCTCCCGTGACAAGTGCAGACGGCTTGTTGCGCCCTGACCTTCGGTGGGCACCGCAACGCTATTGCGGATATGTAGCCCACACTCGCCGTCATCCACATGAAAGGCAACATGGTGATCGATGCCCTCGATGAGCAAGGGATCGACCAGTACCCGCAAGTTGCCGATCAGGTCTGCGCTTGGCGTATCACCGATGGCACGTGGGCTGAGTCGATGCTGGTAATAACGACGCATGTCTGTGGTGCCGTCCAACATCCTGGCACGGGTCAAGGCCCAGCTTCGGATATTGGCGGCAGGCGTTCGTTCGGCGAGCACTCGAAGTCCACGCGCGAGCAAATTACGATCAATTGAATCTGCCTCTGGCGAACGCGCCAGCCACGTTGCAAGTTCGATGGCCCAACGAATGTCCTCAGCGGCAAGTGCTGTCGTGACCTGTTGTCGAACTTTTTCGCGTCCGCCGAAGCCTTCGATCAAACGCAGGTAACGTTCGGCCGGTTCCAGCGGGAAGAGGTGGGATTCTTCACCATCGAACCAGCCCCGTAAGCCGTTGTGAATTTGCCGGATGTGATGTTCTGCGACGCCGTAGCGCTCCGCGGTTAGGTAATCCTGGTCGTAAAGATCTGGCAGACGGATGCGAGTCGCAAGCTCGTCGGTGGTCCAGCCTTTGTTGATGCCGCGTACGGTCTGGTCCCAGAGGAACTGGATGGCGTCGCGGTAGCGGGTGACTGCCGCGTGGACCTTCTCCTTGCCGATGAGCGCGGGGCCGTGGGCGCCGACCAGGAATTCCGGCGTCCAGCGAATGATCTGATCAATACCGGGAATCAGCACACGCGGGTCTCGATATTCCTCTCCCCGGATCGGAAACACATTGAAGAGCGCAGGCCACACTGAGTTATGAACGCAAGTACTGATGGCAGGAAACCAATAGTTGATGGAGTCATCTGCGTCACTCGGTGCGTAGGCGTAATCCACGTGCAGCCCGGCGATGCGGATGGAGCCGCTGCCATGCAACGGGTGGGTGACCGGAAGAAATCCAGGGGTAAAAGGCGCGTGCGCTGGGTTGCGAAACCAGAAGCCGAGACCGACGTTGACGTTTCCGTCGGGGCCGGAGTCAGGCAAAGACAGGGCAAACTGTTCTACCAGACCACGCGAATAGGCAGGTCCGATTTCTCCGCTGGCTCGAGCCTTGTTGGTGGCGATGCGTGGATGACCATAGACCGGCAGTGGATCAGCATGGTTGCCTTCGTCGAGAATCGCTCGGGTCCCCTCGACGTAGTGGAAGTGGGTGTAGAGCACGGCGGCAATGGACGCTTGCGTAACGGTTCGCAGCTGCTTCAGCGCTGAGCGCATCTCTTCGATGGATTCACCGGTATCGATGGCGAGCACACCTTCCGGCGCAAGAATGAACGTCTGATTGGAGAGGCCGTTGCCGACAACGGTCCAAACGCCGGGTCGTGGGTGCTCAAATTGCGAGCGGATAATCTGATTCTGAGCGAGGTGATCGCGATGCGCGCGTTGGCCACCGGGAAGTGTATGGGTGTTTGCTGGATCGAGATCGAAGCTTCGGGTAGGCATGGTTTGGTTCGTTCTGTTGGAAGTGTCCTTTCTCAGTTCGTATTTTCTCAGGTCGTCCTTTCTCAAGTTGTCCTTTTTTAGGTTGTCCTTTTTAAGTTGCTCTGGGCACCACCACCCGCGGCATGGTCGTCTCCGCGAACACATGTTTCGGAAACACCGCATAAACGTGACCGCAGTGATCGCAGTGCACGATCACATACCACGGTTGTCCCGTGCGGGACTTCTCCGCGCTGTCCTTGGAGACGATGTGATCGGTGCCTGAAGTGGCACAACTTGAGCAGACAGGTTCGGTCATGGGTCATTCCTTCCGCATCGCCACTCAAATGAACTGTTGGTTCATGTCCATGGCGGGTTGATGCCGGTGATGGGTGGCGACCACACGCGCGGGTACACCGGCAACGGTGGTGTGGGGAGGTACGTTTTCCAGTACCACGGAGCCCGCGCCGACTTTGGCACAGGTTCCTACCTCGATGTTGCCGATGATCTTGGAGCCTGCAGCGAGCAGGACACCTTTGCGAATCTTCGGGTGGCGGTCGCCACTGGTTTTTCCGGTGCCACCCAGCGTAACGGAGTGCAGGATCGAAACATCGTCTTCAACCACCGCGGTTTCACCG
>SYFY01000189.1 GCA_005799745.1 Gammaproteobacteria bacterium | reverse complement strand
CCCATGCCACCATGGAGTTGAACGGCGTTCTGACCAACGAATCGACCGGAATTGCCGACCTGCACTTTGAAAGCAGAGATGGCTTTCTTGGCTGCATCGCCATAACCCTCGTCCATCTTCATCGCCGCCATGTACATGAGCGACTTCGACTGCTCGTGTTCCATAAACATGTCGACCATGCGGTGCTGTAGAACCTGGAACTTGCCGATGGGCTGACCAAACTGTTCACGTGTCTTGGTGTATTCAACGGTGTTCTTGTAGAGCACTTCCATACAGCCCACCGCTTCGCTGCCAGCCGCGAGAATGCCCTCGTCGATCACTTGCTCCAGGATCGCATAACCTTTGCCCTCCGCACCGATCAACGCGTCTTTGCCAACACGCACATCTTTTAGTGTGATTTCCGAGGCGCGGAACGCATCTACCGTCGGGTAATCACGACGGCTGACGCCAGCTGCCTTCGCATCAACGATGAACAGGGAGACACCGTCACGGTCGCGTTGACCACCGGACGTACGGGCTGAGACCACGAGGAAATTCGCAGCTGGGCCATTCAGCACTACGGCCTTGTGACCGTTCAGCACATAACCGTTGGCATCACCTTTCGCTGTCGTCACGAGATCAGCGAGGTTGAACCGACCCTGGGGCTCGGCATACGCGAGTGCACCTTGTTTGCTGCCATCGATAACGCCCGGCAGATAAGCCGCTTGTTGCTCCGCAGAACCGCCGACACGAATGGCGCCTCCAGCGAGCACGACCGTTGCGATGTACGGCTCAACCACCAGACCTCGACCGAATTGCTCCATGAGCAGCATCATGTCGACGGCTTTACCATTGAAGCCACCGACGTTTTCCGGGAAGGGCACGCTGAGCCAGCCGAGTTCGGCGAAAGTGCTCCAATGCGTATTGCTGAAGCCTTGTTCCGTGCGTACGACCTTTTGCCGGCCATCGAAGCCGTAGTCGTTCTGTACGAACTTCTCGACGCTGTCCTTCAGCAGCGTCTGTTCTTCGGAAAACGAAAAGTCCATCAATCCCCCTGTTACGTCCCGGAGCACCTGTTTGTTATCCGGACACACACCGAATTCGAAGACTCAAAGCCGCTGTGTGATCAGCTTATCGTCCAAAACGTTGGTCCCTAAAATCTCTCGCACCATGCGGTCCTTCAGCGCTTCGATCGAAGTACCCTGCCCTGGCGACTCGGCCGCATAGAGGCTGAACGCACGATCAAAAAGGGCCTGACGGACCGCCGGCAACGCCACCTCATCACCGAACACCCCCTCATTGCTGAGGCGGGGGTCGTCCGGAAACGGCACGGCATGATAACCCATAGAGCGGGCACGCAATCCACTCACCGCCTGGCCGAGTTCCGCGCCTTTGATCGCCAGAACCAGGCGCAGCGCGCTGGCAGCAATGGGATCGCCAAAAGTTGCGCGGTGTTCGAGCGCTTCCACTGCGTCGGCCTGGACGGAGAGCATATCGGTCTCGGTGCGTAGCGCCGCATCTTCAAACTGCACGGCGGTATCGCGGATGGACAGGAGGGCACGGCGCAGGGACGGACCTCGCAAACGCAGCGGTGCTGTGGGTAGCCCTGCTTCGGGATTCGTAGCGAGCCGAGCGGACCCGTCCACTTCGACCTGAAGCAAAACGATCCGGGCGAGTGCGTGTCGACTGCCCATCATGGGAATCGCTTCCCGCGTCACGCCACGGAGGTTTGTGGGAACGACGAACCATGCGCTCTGCCCTTCTTCGTCGAGGTGAGAGAGACACAGCAGGTAGTCCGCGTGCAGGCCACCCGTTACCCAGGTTTTTTCGCCGTTGATCACAAAACCCGACGACGTCTTCGCTGCACTCGTTATCGGCTGAGGTGGGTGTACGCCATCTAAGGGTTCAGCGGCGACGGGTTCAGCGGCGGCGACGCTCCAGCGCGCTTTGAACGCACGAATCTGCTCTATCCACGTTTGAAGCGCACTGGACGGTAGTTCGTTCAAAAACAGCGGACCCAAGACGCCGGTCGCGAGGTTGACGGGCGACGGCGCACCGGCGGCCACGAGAACCCGCTGAAAGAGAAAGTGATGAGTGGGGTCCCAGCCCGTGCCCCCACGATGCTGAGGCCAGTGAGGCACGGACCAGCCTGCTTCAACCAGCGCGGCGAACCAAGCTTTGAGCGCGGGTGTCCAAGCCTGCCCGTCGAGCTCACTGGCAAGCCCCTGGGTACGCCCCGTGTCAGGATGCCAGTGCCTCTCAACGAACTGGGTGACTTCGGCTTCAAAAGCGGCTTCTTCAGCGCTGAGCTTGAGATTCATTCGAACAATCGATTTCCCGGCTGAATCCGGCCATTAGGACCGCTGGGTTGGAATTGGTGGAGTGGTCGGGCACCATACCGCGCTCCTGAGCCTCGCAACAAGAACTACACCAGAACGGAGAGGGGATTCATCCACCATGGCCTACAGCACGCTGCTCTATGACGTAAAGGACGGCATTCTCACGCTGACACTCAATCGCCCGGAAGCGCTTAATGCGTTCAATCGGGACATGATGAACGAGATGATCGATGCCCTCGATAAGGCCGACGCCGACGACAACGTGCGCGCCATCATCGTCACGGGCGCGGGTCGCGCATTTTGTGCCGGCGCCGACCTCGCCGGCGGTGGCAATACGTTTAACGCCGATGCACGTCCCGACCGCGAAAGCGGGCTTAACCGTGACGGTGGCGGTCTGCTGACGCTGCGTATCTACGAATGCAAAAAGCCCATGATCGCCGCAGTGAATGGTCCTGCTGTCGGTGTCGGCGTGACCATGCAGTTGCCGATGGATATTCGCATCGCCGCCGATGTCGCCAAGTTCGGCTTTGTGTTTGCGCGCCGAGGCATCGTCCCGGAGGCCTGCTCCAGTTATTTCCTGCCACGCGTGGTTGGCATCAGCCAGGCACTGGAGTGGTGTTATACCGGTCGGGTCTTCCCTGCCGATGAGGCTCTGCGTGGTGGCCTCGTTCGCAGTGTTCATCCGAAGGATGAACTGCTTAACGTCGCGTGTGGCATCGCACGTGAAATCGCCGACAACACTTCAGCCATCTCGGTATCACTGATTCGCCACATGATGTGGAAGATGCTCGGCGCCGACCATCCGAT
>SYFY01000188.1 GCA_005799745.1 Gammaproteobacteria bacterium | reverse complement strand
CTGGGCCAATGCCCTGCAATTCGATCACGCGTATTCCTTGCAACGGTCCCATTCGATTCTCCTCACTCGTTTGTTCTGAAGATCCCATTATCACCGCGACGTCAATCGGGTAAGCCGGTGCTGCTTAGCCTCGAGTTGGCCTCACTTTATCCCGTTTCAGACTCGGACCACGGGCTGGTCTGAGGTTTGCTGAGGGTACTGATATGCGCTAGAGCGAAGAAAAATCTGCCGCACGTTTTTCCGCAAACGCGCGCAGTGCCTCGCGGTTGGCAGGGCCTCCGACCAACTTCGCAAGTGCAGCATTTTCCGCGTCAATCGACCGCAACAGTTGCTCACGCAGGGGTGCGAGTATCAGCCGTTTCGTAGCTGCGAGCGAAGCCGGCGGCAAAGTCGCAAACAACTCCGCTTTGGCGCGCGCGTGCGCCTGCAGTGCATCGTCAGGCAAGACCTCGAGTGCGAGTCCGCCGCGAACGCATTCTTCCGCTGACAACCATTCCGACGCCATCAGGAACCAGGCGGCGCGCTGCCGGCCCATCAGCAGCGGGAATGTGAATGTGCTCCCAGCTTCTGCGGTCAGTCCGAGTGTCGAGAAAGGGCAACGCAATCGCGCACTGGCGGCCATGTACGTGAAGTCGGCGAGTCCACAAATCGTTGCGCCCAAACCCGTGCCGAGTCCGTTGACTGCGAGTACGAACGGCTTTGGAAAGTCGACAATGGCACGACACAACCCGGCGAAGCCGTGTTTCGGCGGGCTACCAGGCCGCGCCATTTCCGCAAGATCGGCGCCCGCCGTGAACGCGCGGCCTGCACCGGTCAACAACAACACACGCACCGCGTCATCAGTGGCAGCATCGATGAAGGTCTGCGCGAGCGCATCAAAGAGCTCTCCATTGAAAGCATTCAGTTGCTGTGGACGGTTCAACGTCGCGCGCAGAACACGGTTCGATATTTCGGTGATGATGCTGCTCATCGGGTTTGCCTCAAGTTGTTAACGTCGCTCGACCGTCGGGTGCGTGTCCATCGTCAGGCGATCTGCTGCAGCAGCGCCGCATGCCGATCCAGAATCGGCAGGACCTTGTCATCCTTCGTAGAGGGGAGGCCGAGCACGCACCGAGACACGCCGGCGTCGCGCGCCTTGGACAGCAGATCAACATCCGGCGGTACACCGAACAGCGTGACCTCGAACGAGTCCGGATCGCGTCCTGCAGCGCGGAGCTCTCGACGAACTTCCGGCATCACCTCGAGCGTTTGTCCACGTCCGAGGATCGGGATCCAACCGTCCGCATACTCGATTGCGCGGCGGAGTGCATGTGGCCAGGCGCCACCAACGTGGATGGGTGGGTGCGGCTGTTGCACGGGTTTAGGCCAGGACCGCATCGGCGGGAAGTCGACAAAACGGCCATGAAACTCAGGCTTCGACTGCGTCCAGATCTCCTTCATCGCCAGCACCCGCTCGCGCATCAGCGCGAAGCGCGTTGCGAAATCCGTGCCATGATCGCGCATCTCAGCAGCGTTCCAGCCTCCACCGATGCCGAACAGGAAGCGCCCGTTGCTGATACGGTCGAGGGTTGCCACGTCCTTCGCCGTCTGGATCGGATCACGTTGCACAACAATGCAGATACCCGTCGCGAGCTTGATGCGAGAAGTCACAGCTGCGGCCGCCCCCAGCGAGATGAAAGGTTCGTAAACGTCGTAATACGTCTTCGGCAGCTCCGGACCCCCAGGCCAGGGCGACGTGAGCTCGACGGGGATGTGCGTGTGTTCGGGCAGCCAGAGCGATTCAAAGCCGCGCACTTCCACCTCGCGCGCGACGTCGGCGGGCGCGATGGAATAGTCGGTCGGGAAGATCGTGATGCCGACGTGCATGGTGTTCACCCGCGGGTTCCGGAGAGTTAGGAATTCGGGCATGCTCCAAACGCAAGCCGCACAGCAAGATGGTACTGAAAAAGGGGCGGCATGCACGACCGGATCATCCGTAGCGCTCACATCATCGGTGGTAAGGGGTCTGACGACTCGATGAAGGGGCAAACTGGCATCGACGCATTGACGCCAACGGGCTCGAGGCCAACTGGGACTTGGCGATGGAGGTTTAAGGCATGGCCAGACTAATCTACGAGGACACACCTCGTGGTACGTAGTTCAAAGCGCACAGGTGGGATAGCGACTCTCTCAACACTTTTTTCTGAATCTGGGACTCCAGCGCGATGTGTGTCCCCTGGGATTGTTCTCGATCAAGCGATAACGAGGACTGAAAGGAGTCGACAGGCGACCGTGCTATTCACCCAGGTTAGTAAAACGGTTCGAGCGTCTCGTAGACCGGATCACCGTCCAGGCAGGCCATGATCGGCGGGGCGGCGTTCTGATGATAAGGCGCGTTCGCATAGGCATCGTTCGCCGCCTGATCTTTGAACGCAACGAAGTACACATAGGTGCGCGGCTGATCTGCTACACGCCGCACCTCAAATATCTTGGGCTCCGGTTCGTTGGCGTAAATGTCCGCGACCAGCGTCGATACGAGCTTCTCGAATTCCGCAACCTTGTGCTCGAGCACTTTAAGGCGGATGAGCATACTGATCATTCCATCACTCCTCGTTGAACAACCTGACTGTATCCCGTCTGAGCGGCGATGAGCAGCAAGTGTTCAGCAACTGCCACAAAATCACCTGCAATTACCCTTCATTTGCCTGGAGTTGGTTCCGAGGGTTCTAAACCTGAGCGGACTCGACCCGCACGTACTTCGAGCCCGCAGCTTCGGTATTCGGTGAAAATATTGCGAAACATGGTGTCTTCAATATCCGGGTTTGACGTCGTGTAAGCACCGGCACTGATCTATGTGCCAGATGCCCGCCTTTGCCAGTGCACTTTTTGCGCGGTTCTTTACGAGGGAGGTTCCTTGCGCGGGTTCCTCACGCGGCTTCCTCATGGTTCCTCACGCGGCCACACCTCGCGCGCAAGGTGTGGCCGTGCCACTTAGGCACACTGCGGCAATGATGGAGTACAAGGGTTCGTTTTGTTTTCCCAGCGTTGTGGTCGATGGAGTACTCAATGCGGTTTCTGTTGTAGGTGTGAGTAGGGCGTCACGACGATTTTCACGAGGACACACCTCGTGGTTCGTAGTCGAAAGCGCACAGGTGCGGTAGCCAATATCTCAACAGTTTTTCGGCGTGTGCTACTGCAGCGCGAGGTGTGTCTTCGTTTGGATATCGTTTGGATACACACTACCTTCGTATCGCCCCTTGAGTCGCTCGTTACTTCGGGGAGTGGTTTCGCGGACGCTCCACACATAGCGCTTCACACACGAACACATCGCACGCTGGCGCTCAGCCCAGCTGCCGGGAGATTGCCCTGAGCGCCTCGATGTTCTCGATGTCCCGGTTATCTTCCTCGCGTGTTGAGGTCCCGTACGCGGGGTTGGCGGAGAGCTTGACGATCACGGTGCCTCGCGAAGGGTCGACGTACACATACTGGTTGTACACGCCGATCGCACTGAAATCGCCTTGCCCCCCGGCAGGAAGCCACCACTGATAGCCATAACCCGGACCAAACGCATGGTCACCCACCCACGGCGTACCGGGCTGCAGGTGCGGTGCATCCGCGGTAACAGACGCTGCCACATAATCCGCAGGGACAATCTGTCGACCCTGCAGGACACCACCGTTGCGGTAGAGTTCGCCGATCCTGGCAAAATCCCGTGCCGTGAGCAGCAGCCCGGCGTAAGCCATTTCGCGGCCTTTGCTGTCGATCATCCAATAGCCTTTGGATTCCATGCCGAGTGGCTCGCAGAGCCGGGTCTGCATGTAGTCGGCAAGCGATGATCCGCTGGCGCCGGCTACCAGCATGCCCAGCGCCTGGGTGTCCGCTGAGTTGTAGATACAGAACGTGCCGGGTCTTCGCTCGCGCACCATGCCTGCCATGAACGTATCGAACGACCCACGGCCGCCCGTGGCCTCACTGAGGCGATGGATCTCCGATGATGGATCGCTGTAATCCTCGTTCCAGCGCATGCCCGAGGACATCTGCAGCACATCCTTGATGCGAACACCGTCGTAAGCGGTGTTGAGCAGCTCCGGGACATAGCGGGTGATAGGCGCGTCCAGACTCTCGATGGCGCCTTCCGCCATAGCGATACCGACAAGGGCAGAGACAAAGCTCTTCGCCACCGACATAGACAACCAGTGGACGGCGCGACCACCGCTAAGCCAGTAGTCTTCGTAACGGACGATGCCATCCTTCAGCACCAGCAACGCAGCGGTATGCGTACCACCCAGCAGCGCATGGAGGTTGCGTGATGCGCCGCCAAACGCGTAGGTGGTTGGCAGCCGCATTCTCGGACCATCCGGCAATGCGTACGGCGTGGACGATGGGAGCATCGCCACCGTGGGTAACAGCTCCTGCATCCGTGAGAAGTTGTGGTACTGCGGCTCACCGCTGAATAGGGCCATCGTTTCCACCACGGTTTCCTGGGCTGGCTGCGTCATCTTCGAGTACTCGTTCAGCGTGAAGAGGAAAGAGCATAACGTCCCACTGCCGCTCCCGCAGCGCCTGCCGCAGTGCGAATAAGACCCCTGCGTTATCGCCTGCCTGGGTGCGCGTGTATGTGATCGTCAATGAACAGTGGCAATCTGGAAGTCGTCCAGACGATGATCAGGGGAGAACTACCGAAACGCCTTCCACGAGCAGTTTTCAACGAGAGACAACATGAACCCATCGAATCGCCCCGATTCAACTTTCGATGTGATCATCATTGGTGCGGGGGTGACCGGGCTGTATCAGTTGTATCTCGCGCGCAAAGCCGGCTTGTCGGTGCGTGTGTTTGATGCGGCAGGTGGCGTAGGTGGCACCTGGTACTGGAATTGTTATCCAGGGTGCTGCTTCGATTCCGAGAGCGAATCGTACGGCTACACCTGGTCGAAAGCGCTGCTCGAGGAGTGGGATTGGACAGAACATTTCTCACCTCAGCCGGAAACCGAACGTTATTTGAACTACGTCGCTGACCGCTTCGATCTGCGGCGAGACATCCAGCTGAATGCTCGTGTTCAAGCCGCGCGCTTCGATACGAAGACCCGTCGCTGGAGTGTGCAGCTGACTACTGGCGAACGCGCCAGTGCGCAGTTTCTCATCGCTGCGGTCGGGGTGCTGTCGGCGGACTACACGCCGGAATTTGTTGGAATCAAGGATTTCAAAGGTCTGTCCCTGCACACCGGTCGTTGGCCGCGCGATGGTGTCGATTTACGAGGCAAGCGGGTCGCGGTCATCGGTACCGGTCCGACAGGTGTTCAGCTCATCACCAAGATCGCCCGTGACGTGGCTCATCTCACCGTCTTTCAACGCACGCCCAACTACTGTGCTCCGCTGCGTAATCGACCAGTGACACCTGCGGAGCAGCAACACTTCAAGGCGACATACGCTGAGATTCACCAGCAGCTGCGCGAAACGCCGGCCGGTTTTCTCTATCACTTCGACACACGCTCAGCCTTTGAATTCTCAGCGGAAGAGCGGCTTGCCTACTACGAAAAGCTGTGGGCTTTGCCTGGTTTTGCGAAGTGGCTCAGTGGCTTTCCGGAAGTGATGACCAATCGAGCCATCAACGAGGAGTTCGCCGGGTTTCTACGCAACAAGATTCGTGCGCGGATCAACGATCCGGTACTTGCCGAGAAGCTGGTGCCCAAGAACCACCCCTTCGGTTCGAAGAGAATACCGCTGGAAAGTGGGTACTTCGAGGTCTACAACCGCGATAACGTGTCGCTCGTCGAGTTGCTTGAAACCCCCATTCAGCGAATGACGGCGAGTGGCATCGAAACGAGCGAAAGGGCGTACGCGTTCGATGTCATCATTTATGCAACCGGGTTCGATGCCGTAACAGGACCACTCACGCGCATGAACATCGAGGGCGTCAATGGACAAACCCTGGGCGAAAAGTGGGCAGATGGCGTGCGCACCTATCTCGGACTCCTGACCGCAGGCTTCCCCAACTTGTTCATCGCCACCAATTCGGCGTTTTGTAACTACCCGGTGTGTGCAGAGATGGTGGTGGAGTGGATCGCCGGTGCCATAGCTCATGTTCGCGCCAACAACCTGGCCAGCATTGAAGCCACCCCCGAGGCGGAAGCAGCCTGGGTTGAGCACTCGGCGGAACTGGCGAGTCACTCCTTCCTCAGTGATGCCAACTCCTGGTTCATGGGATCCAATATTCCCGGCAAGAAGCGGGCGCTTTTGTTGTACTCAAATTCAGCACCGGCGTATCGAGCGAAGTGCGAAGAGGTAGCGGCTCATGGATATCAAGGTTTTACCCTGCAATAGTCTTGATCCCTTGCGAGCGTATCTACGTGCAGCGGACCGAGGCACGCAACTATGATCCGCATGGATCCTCACGGACCCTCATGGCCAACCAACGGGTAATTTGATGACTGGACCACTCTGCGACGTCACCGTTCTCGACCTGACAGATCACATCGTTGGTCCGTATGCCACAAAGTTGTTGGCTGACTTTGGGGCCAATGTCATCAAGGTTGAAAGTCCGGACGGGGACCGGACACGACGCCTCGGCCCCTTCAAGGGCGGCGTGCGCGGGCCGGAGCGAAGTGGCACGTTTTTCTACTTCAACACCAATAAGCGTTCCGTCGTTCTTGACCTTAAGACCACAGAAGGCCGTGAAGCGTTTTGGCGCATCGCAAAGCGCGCCGATCTGATCGTGGAGAGTTTTCGGCCGGGAGGGCTGGATGCGCTCGGTATCGGCTGGGATCAGATCCACTCGAGATTGCCGCACCTGCCGCTGGTCTCAGTCTCTAACTTTGGCCACAAGAGTCCCTACCGGGACTACGAAGGATCTGAGCTCGTGTTGTACGGCTTTGGTGGCGAAATGTACTCCACCGGCCGTCTGCATCGGGAACCGGTCAAGATGTATGGCACATCGGCGCTGGTTCAATCCGGTTCTGCGCTGGTTACTGCGCTCATGGGCGCGTTGTTTGCGGGACGTTATCAAGGGCTGGGTCAGCACGTGGATTTCTCCATCGTCGACAGTCACCTCGTGGGCGTTGACCGTCGTCATGCGACCGTGATCGGTGAACAGTACTCGGGGCGCAAGACGCTGCGACCACCGGCTTCACCTCCACCCGGAATTCTTGCGGGCTTGTATCGGTGCGCCGATGGATGGATCGAGATCGCCGGTGGCGGCGCCCGATTTCGAAATGTCCGCGAATTTCTTGGCGAACAGGCGTGGCTGCGTGACCCGAAGTGGGACAACCCGGCGATTCAGGTTGATCCTGCAGCCATTGAAGAATTCAACACGCACTTCAACACCTGGCTGATGCAGCACACCAAGCTGGAGATCTGGGAAGCTGGTCGTCGCGCCAAGTTTCTATGTGGTCCCTTGTTTACGATTGCCGACGTCTTCGACGATGCCAACTTTAGGCAACGCGGCTTGTGGGCGGAAGTCGACACGCCTGATCTTGGCAAGTTCAGATTCCCCGGCCGACCTTTCATCATGACCAGGACTCCGTGGGCTTTGCGCCGACTGGCGCCGCATCTGGGGGAACACACCGATGAAGTGCTCGCGGAAGTTCGAGCGGCAGGATCGATGCAGGCCGCGTCGGCGCCGGCAAACAAGCGAGGCACTGCGGACCATCCGCTCCATCCCCTCGACGGCATACGTGTGCTCGATCTGACCGGGGTGTGGGCCGGTACGTTTGCGACCTTGTTATTGGCCGATCTCGGTGCCGAAGTTCTCAAACAGGAAAATCAGTTCGTCCTCCAACCCAATACCCGCTGTCTGCCGGTGGCGCATCTCACCAAGGCCATGACGCAGGTGGGGCCGGGTTGGCTCACGGGTCTGCCGAACAATGAGCCCGGTGATCGACCCTGGAATTACCATCCGATGTTCGTGTCGCTGTATCGAAACAAGCGCAGCTTCACGCTGGATATCCGCAAGCCAGAGGGATTGGAGATTCTCGCGCGACTGGTCGCGATGTCGGATGTGGTGCTTGAAAACAGCGCAGTCGGCACCATGGAAAAACTCGGCATCACTGATGAGTGGTTACGCTCACTGAAGCAGGACATCATTTTTCTGCGCGCACCAGGTTACGGTTTGAGTGGCGATTATCGTGATGCCCGAACCATGGGATCCCACCTCGAAGGGGTCATGGGACACCAGTTGCTGCGCGGCTACCGGAACGAAGAACCCAATGAAAACAGCGGAATTTTCGCAGCCGACTACATTGCCGGTACACAGATCGCTTTTGCAGTCATGGCAGCGATCTGGCACAGAAACAAGACCGGAGAGGGGCAGTTCATCGAGATGGCGCAGGCCGAGAACGCGGCCGCCATGTTCGCTCAGGCCTATATGGACTTTGCGCTGAATGGTGAAAACGGTGTTGCACTCGGTAACCGATCCATCTACGCGGCCGATGGCGAGGCGCCCTGTGGAGCCTATCCGTGTAAATCACCCGGCCCTGCAAGTGAGGGACTTGATCGATGGATTACCATCACCGTGACCGATGATGCGCAGTGGCGATCACTTCGTGCCGTGATGGGAAACCCACCCTGGTCGATGGCATCGATCCTTGAAACCGCGCAAGGCCGCGCCGCGCAACAAGACCTGCTCGATGAACAGTTGGCGCAGTGGACCCAACAGTTCGATGACTACGCGCTGTTTCATCGTCTGCAAGCAGCAGGCGTTCCCGCAGCGCCGGTGCTCGAAGCATCACGAATCCTTGCCGACCCGCATGTACAAATGCGCCAGCTGTATCAACCACGGTCGCTGCAGGACGACATTGGTGTACACCGTTACCCGGTGCCGCTTTACGACATGCCACTGACGCCGATGGGAATCCATCGGCCGCCGGTCGCGTTTGGGCAAGACAACGAGTACGTCTACAAGGGCTTGTTGAAGTTCTCTGAGGACGCGTACCAACGTTTCATCGAGCGCGGCCACATTGCCACCCGATTCGCTGACGAGGTGCCCTGAGTGTGGCATAAGAGCGCGGCGTGAGAGTGTGGCCTGACGCATTGGACCCCGTCCCCAAGCGCAATGCCGGTCGCATCCCGGTGCGTGCCGGCTTACGATTCACCCCATCGTCAACAACGCAGCAAAGCACATGAAAGTCATCATCTCAGGATCCATCGATCTTCAAGACCCAAGTCAGGTCAAGGAAATGCTCGTGTCAGCACGCCCTCACATCGACGGTGCGCTCACGGAAGAAGGCTGTATCGCCTACGATTGGACCGAAGATCACCTGGTGCCGGGACGTGTCCATGTCTACGAAGAGTGGACCTCTTCTGAAACGCTGGAAGCCCACCTTCGTGATCATTGGTATCGGGACATGGGCGCACATCTGGCGAAGTTTCCGTTTAAGCCCAGTAACCGGGTGATCAAGAAGTACCGCGTCGACCTTGAAGAGCCGGTGTACGACGCGAGCTTCGTTGCTCGCGGCCACTTTTCCACCAGCAAGGCGTAAGGTGATCGGTTACAAAAAGTGATGAAATCACCGTTCCGAGATTGAATCTGAGGGGAGGAAAATCCGTGGACAAACATCTGAATCACAACACCAGCGCCATGCGCTGCCCACATTCGCTGGCCGAAGTTGACCTGTTCTCGCCCGGCGCGCAGGAGCATTGGTACGAGGCCTACGACATCCTGCATGCAGAGGCTCCGGTGCACCGCATCCCGGGCGAAGGTTATGTGGAAGGCACGGATGCCTTCATTCTGAGCAAACATGAAGACATCGCCATGGTGGTGCGTGACGAGGAACGTTTTCCTGTCGTTGGCAGCATCGCGCTGAAAAAGCTGATTGAGAGTGGTGGTGATCCCACAACCATTCCCGGTATCACAAGCGTTTCAGCTTCGATGGTTACGCTCCGTCCCAATCCTGAAATGTGGCGGGCCCATCGCCAGGAACTTACAGATCCCTGGGTCGGTCCGGGTGCGTCGCGCAACGAAGCAATGATCCACCGCGAGGCGAACTGGCTGGTCGACCAATGGATCGATAGCGGTAACGTGGAATTTGTATCGCAGTATGCCCAGGCACTGCCGCAACGGGTCATGGCCAATATTCTTGGCTGGCCGATCTCGGATCTGACGCTCCTGAAGCGGTTCGGCGATGGTTGTGTTAAACCCTTCGTTTACGGTAGCCGGCACAACAATCAACTCACTGCTGAAGAGACCAGGTCGCAGTTCGAGGTGCTGGATAAGTTCAAGAACTACACCGCTGAGTTGATCCGTCAGAAACGTGCGCAACCACAGGATGACATGATCACGTTCCTCACCCAGGTAGAGTACTCGCCACTCGCTCGCCGGCTGACCGATGTAGAAATCAACGGGATTGTTTACGCCATGGTCATCGGTGGACTTGAAACCACTCAATATGCCGTGGCCGAGCAGATGCAACTGCTGATCGAGCGCGAAGGCGTTTGGGACGAACTCAAACGAGATCGTTCGAAGCTGCGCGCCTTCACTGAGGAAGGTATGCGTCTGCGTTCGCCCACCCAGGGGCTGTCCACGCGTGTCACCAGCCGCGATGAAGTCTTTCATGGCGTCAAGATACCGAAAGGTTCCTGGCTGCATTTACGCTGGGCATCCGCAAATCTCGATCCGGATGAGTGGGATTGCCCGCTGGAACTGAAGCTCGATCGCAAGGCCGGTTCGCGTCACCTGACGTTTTCCCAGGGCGCACGTGTCTGTCCGGGTGCCTCGTTGTCACGACTGGAACAAGTGATTGCCTGGAACACGCTGCTTGATCGGATCAAGTCCTTTGCGTATGCCCCGAACAATCCTTTCCTGCACCAGCCCGGCATCATGCTCGGCATTCTGGAGCTGAATCTGACCTTCGAAAGGGCATAATCCGGTGTAAGGGCAGCGGATCGATTTGGGTTTCACTGGGCGTGTGGCCAAATTCCGCTGCGTCTCTGGCAAAATTCTGCTGCGCTTGCTGCCAGGCTCCTCTGGGCGTGAAGCGAAAGAGGGTCGTTAGGCAGTAGTCTCGAAATCGGTACGCCGCGCGATCCTCACCGGGAATGGCGTTCAAAGAACCTCGCGATGCGTTCGATGGCCTCCCTGGCTTCCGGCAGGAACGACGCAAAGAGATGCCAGATGTGAGGCATCCCTGCGGCTACGTCGAGCGTATGTGTGATCGCGTGAGCGCCCAGCTTGCGTGCAAACTCAGTGGCTTCGCCCACGAACACCTCAGCGGAGCCGACCTGAATCAGCACCGGCGGCATACCGGTGAGGTCCGCGTAATACGGCGAGACGGCGGGATCAAACGGATCTTTGCCTCGCAGATACGCATCCAGATACGGCTGCAGGGACTCACGGGTTGCCGTCGGGTCCTTGATCGACACATAGGTGTCCGAGCTCATGGAGAGGTCGATCCAGGGTGACAACAACGCCGCTGCGTTGGGCAGAGGAAGCGCGGCATCGCGCGCGCGGATCATCGTTAACAAAACCAGCGCAGCTCCCGCAGAGTCGCCGCTGATGGACAACGTTTTCGGATCAACACCCTGCGCCAGCAGTCCCTTGTAGATGGCAAAACAGTCATCCGGGCCTGCTGGGAAAGGATGTTCAGGAGCGAGCCGGTACTCGGCTAGAACGACACGCGCCTGCGCAGCCAGAGCGATGGCTGCACCCATGGCCAGAAAATCGCTGCCGTTACCACTCGCGAAAGCGCCGCCGTGGATGTGCAGGATCGTTCGTTTGGGGTCCTTGCCTTCGGGCTGAACAACCAGGCACGGCAGTCCACTCGGGTACATGAAAGATGTACTGATTCCTGCCGGTATCGGGAACTGACGCACCCAGATGGCGAATAACCGCCGGCCATCGTACAGACCCGGCTCTTGAACCGCCGCGAATGAACTGATCAGTTCTTCGCACTTACGAAACGCCAGCCGCACGGGTGATTCTGCTGAAATCTCCAACACACATCTCTTGGTTTGTCAGGATCGACCCATTGTGCCCGGGACAGGTGAGCTCGCCAACAATCCGAGCTTACCCATTTAAGTCATTGGACCTCATCGGGTGACACGCTACGTTCGTGATCGAGTGCTGCCATGCTCGCTCAGACCACAATCTGCTAAGCTCCGTCGTAGCGTGTTCTATCCGGGGAGAGGTGAATGTCGGAGCTGGCGTCACAGAGTGGATCCGTTAGCCGGCCCACGCGATTCCTGTATGGCTTCGGGCTTGCCGCGGAAGGTGTTAAGAACAACATCTTCAACGTGTTCCTGCTGTTCTTCTATCAACAGGTGGTCGGGCTGGATGCCGCGCTGTGTGGCATCGCGGTGCTCATCACACTGCTCGTGGATGCCATTGGTGATCCACTGATCGGCAGCTTTTCCGATGGGTTTCGATCACGCTGGGGGCGGCGTCTGCCGTTCATGTACGCAGCATCGTTGCCACTGTCGCTGATGTTCTTTCTGGTGATGAGCCCACCCACCGGACAACCCCAGTGGGTGCTGTTTCTGTGGCTCACGGTGTTTGCGTCGGCGACACGGGTTTCGATGGCGCTGTTCTGGCTGCCGCACCAATCCCTTGTCGTCGAACTCAGCGACGACTTCGGCACCCGCACCAGCCTGCAGAATTTTCGCAACATCTTCGCGTGGCTGTTTGGCCTGTTGAATGTCTGGATGGGTTACAACGTCTTTCTCGCCACGACGCCCGAATACCCGGTAGGTGTATTGAACCCCGCCGGCTACGCGGCGTTCGCAGTGTGGGGTGCATGCGCGATGTTGGTGGCAACGCTGGTGTGCACTATCGGCATTCACCGGGTGGTGATGCGTGCCCCGGCCACCCATCGAAAGGTTGATGCTATTTCGGTATCCGCCGTTCCGCGGGCGATGTGGGGTGCAGTGCAGGGCAGCGGTGCCTACCGCGCCGCGCTCGCCGGAGGTTTGTTGATGTGGATCGCGTTTGGGCTGACCGAGAACATGCGTAACTACATCAGTCCGTGGTTCTGGGGGCTCACGTCGGAGCAAACCAGTTATCTCATATACGTCATCGTATTGGCGGTGGTGATCGTGTGGATGTTTGCGGGCAGCATGACGGAGCGATTCGGGAAGCGCCGCCTTGCGACCGGTGCGATGCTGCTGTTCGCGATCAGTGAACCGACAGCCATGGGGCTGCGACTTGCGGGGCTGTTCCCGGCGAATGACAGCCCGATGCTGATGCCTTTGTTGCTCGGCTTCTGGTTTCTCGGTTTCTTTGGAATCATCGCCGCCATGACGGTGTGGGGCACGATGATTGGCGACATCACCGACGAGTACGAGCTCCGGTCCGGATCACGCCAGGAGGGTCTGCTCTTCGCAGGCGGCACGTTCCTGCAGAAAGCAGCGCTGGGTGGCGGTGGGCTGGTGTTTTCCAACCTGCTGCTGTTCGCCCAGTTCCCGGAAAACACCGGAACGAGTGGTGTTGATCCGGAGAGTGTGCGACGGCTTGCAACATCCCTCGCTGTGTGTGTTTGCTTGTTTGGCTTGCTCGCGGCGTATGGCTTCTCGCGGTACGGTCTCACGCGCGAGAAACATGTCGAGATCCTGGAAGCACTGGCTGAGAAACGTGTGGCGGTGACTCCACCTTAAAAAACAAGCCGGATGAATCGCGCCCTGATGCCACGCTACCTCGTTGCACTGAATACGTTTGCAGAGGGTTGAATGGCACTGAGTTGGTCGGTGTGCAACGTAGAGTCAGCACGTGCGGCGGCATGACTGGAAACAGTGCAACCACTATCGAGGCTAATGCTCGCATGACCTTGCATGCTGCTTGAAGCAAGCTTGAAGTTGATCTAAATCTACAACTGAAGAGGAATTATCCCCATGCGTTTTGCTGCCGCCGCCGCGCCCAACATCTCCGACTGGAAACTTTTTGTCGAACTCGAGGCTCTCGGCTTCGACAGTGCCTGGGTTCCGGACTCGCAGATGATCTGGTCCGACACGTTTGCGGTACTCGCGCTCATCGCCACTCATACCTCGCGCCTGCGTATCGGTACTGGGCTCGCGATTGCACCTACGCGCCTCGCGCCGGTCACGGCACATGCCATTGCTTCGATCAACCAACTCGCACCTGGGCGTACCTTTCTCGGTATCGGCAGTGGTCATACGGCCATGCGCGCCATGGGTTTCGAGACGATGAAGGGCCCGGCCTTTCGCGACTATCTGCGCGTCGTGCGTGCACTGCTGCAGGGTGAAGAAGTGGAGTACGAACTGAATGGTGAGCGCCGGCCCATCCAGTTCCTGCATCCGGATCAGGGTTACATCAACACCGAACAGCCGGTGCCCATCTATGTCGGCGCTGACGGTCCAATCGCACTCAAGGCTGCGGGGGCCTATGGCGATGGGCGCATCTCGGCGATGGATCCGACGCCGGACCGCATGATCGAGAGCGTCGGCATTGCCCGGGAAGGTGCCCGCGCCATAGGACGGCCGTTTCCCGAAAATTTCGCGCCTATCGCCATGGTATCAGCGTGTGTACTTCGGGCCGGAGAACATAAGCACAACAATCCGCGTGTGATCGAGCAGGTGGGCGCCACCGTGGTGGGTGTGCTGCACTGGTGGTACGAGATGTATCGGGCTTACGGCAGTGATCAGATGGTGCCTGATCTGTGCCGTGACGAGTGGAACCAGTATCTGAAAATTGTTGCCGGATGGAACATGCCGCCGGACCGTGTGCACCAGCGTCTGCATCTGGGTCATGCCACGTTTCTCGTGCCGGAAGAACGCAAGCTCGTGACACCGGCACTCATCGAAGCGGCAGGCGCGCTGGTTGGCGAGCCCGACGAGATCATCGAGAAGTTGCGCGTGCACGAAGCTGCCGGTTTGCGTGAGCTTGTGTTGCTACCGGACTATGCCCAGGCACGAGCGGTGTTCCGGGATTTCTCGAAGGAAATCATCAGCCGGTATTGACAGTTGAGCGCTTGCGTTGAGAGTGACTGACGAGGTTGATGAGGGGAATGAATCGAACCAAACTCTAGCGGGAAGTCTTGGCTGCAAGTCTCAACGGGGTGTTTAGCCGGGCAAGTGGATCTGTGGCCCAACAGTTACACCGATGACTGCAGGAGGGACGGGAAGTGTGTCTCCTGCCGGCCATAACACCCGCATGCCCGGCCCCTGAATGATCTCGCCGACGGCGACGCGGTCACGGTTAAGTGGATAGGCGCTCCATTCATGATGCCGTTTCGCCCACGCCGATACATACATGATCGTGAACACGCGCCGGGGATTTGCTGAACGATTTGGAAAAGCTGGGTGAAATGCTGGATCAGCGAAACAGCCAAGCGCGTGTGGCAGATCCTGCGAGGAAACGAATCAGTCGAGCACTGACACCGATTCGTCGACCAGGTAAGAGCGCATGAACCGCATGTCGAACAGCTTCTCCTCATCTTCACGGATTTCCTGGCGCGCCTCAGGTGTACCCAGCGCCTTCCCGCAAGCTTCCATGGTGGCCTGATCGGGGTACCAGATCTCCAGAAAGACATCGTATTCGGGGTCACGCAGCTGCCCGTCGCGATCCGTGGTGGGACGGGTGAATCGCCGCATGTACTTGCTGGCATAACCCTTGAGGTACTTCTCACCGATCAGCCGGTGGCGGGTTTCGTAATACTCGCGAAACTCGGGAATCGTCATTCCCGGTCGACGTTTCATTGGCATGACGAGCTTGATCATCAACACTGTCACACGGTCTGTATTTGCCAAGACTATCCAACCCGTTGTCTGTGGCATAGGGAGGAGGCTCGCCGGGTTCTTGATCAGGTGGTTCCCGCGATTCGAATGCACTGGCCGGTTACCCACGAGGCGGCTGGCGAACAGAGGTATAGAACTGCCGCGCCGAGATCAGCAGGTGTTCCAAGACGACCGGCGGGAAGATCGAGCTGAGCAAGCAGCCCGGGTAACTCGTTATGGCTGATGCTCATCGCCGCCATCATGACTTCGGTGGGTACGAAGCCCGGCAATATTGCATTCACCCGCACCTTGGGTCCTAGTTCATGCGCCAAGGTGCGGGTCAGCATGTTTACGCCTGCCTTGGCGGCGCTGTAGTGGCCACTGCCCTTGAACACATCCTCCGCTGCGATGGAGGAGACGTTAACAATTCGACCTCCATCAGCCATGTGACGCATTGCCGCGCGCACGGAATGAAAAATGGCCGATAGATTCAGGGCGAGCGTCGCGTCCCACTCTGCCACGGGCAATTCGATCAGCGGTTTTTGAACCGGCGATCCACCGGCGTTGTTGACCCAGATATCCAGTCGGCCGAATGTGTTGAACGCCTTGTCAGCAAGCTCAGTCAGCGCCTCGGCCTGGGTCACATCGGTGGCCACTCCGATCGCTCGTCCACCCGCAGCGACGATCTCAGCAGACACTCTTTCGATTTCATGCTTGCGGCGTGCAGCGCAAACCACAGCTGCGCCGGCGCCAGCCAGAACTTTGGCGATACCTTCGCCTATACCTCGGCCAGCGCCGGTGATGACGGCGACCTCGCCAGCCAAACTGAAAGATGGAATCACGTTTTCTTCTCCTTTAATCAGGGCCACACCCCGTCCAACGGCCCGACAGAGGGGTGTCGCCGGCGGATGATGGCCGGTGTGGAGTTTGTGATCAAGCTGAGAGGAATCGGAGCCGTGTGAGCGAGAGAACCCGAGCAATGACGGGTTCGAGAAATCGGTTACGCGGGTTTCTGGCTTGATCTGTTGGGATTCGCAACGAGCGGGCAACGATTTTCCTCGGCTACCCGATGAGACTCTCTGGTAGTCGCTTCCAGCCGTGTCTCTGGGCGAAGGCGGCAATCTCCGCCTTGTTCCCATAGGCCCGCTGCCGTTTGTGGATACTGGCAACGTCCTGCCGCCAGCGTGTAGCGCGCTCGGATTCAGGGTGCGATGAATCGGACTCAATAACTCCGTCTTCAAGCCGACCTCATAGGAGATCACTTCTTCTTCGTCAAATGCCCGCAGCGTCGCGGAGCGCGTATTGGAACCACCCGCCCGATAGGCTTGGGCGTATTTAGCATAGATATTGGTGGTTTCACTCAAGTCCCAAGCGACCGTCAACGTTGGGTCAAACCGTTTGTTGTTCTGGTCAAAAGCCAGACGTGGATCAATACCACGGAGGGCGAGCAGACTGCCGTCCTTGCTGTCATCCGTATAACGACCACCTGCTGTGACATGCAAATCAGGCAGTGCCGCTGGCGTCCAGGTGACCTGTCCGAACAGGACCTTCGATTTGACTTCGGCCTCGGCGGCACGATCCGGGATCCGGCCACCTGTCGTTGGCGGGTTACGGAGGGTGATACCTGTCAGCGTTGCGTTGTAGGTCCCCGTCGTGTAGACGGTGGTGGTATCTTCACCTTCTTCGGTGAAGTAGTAGGCCCCCGCCACGTACTGCAAAGTGTCGATTTGGCCCACCAGCTGAATCTCCTGGCTGAACTGGTTCTGGTCCAGGTTGGCATAACTGAACCGGCCGGTTGATCCACCAGCCCGGAAGAGCGAGAAGCTGCCGGAATCCTGGTCCTATTGGGTTGAGTCGAGCCGCCGACAAGAAAGAGATCGCCAAACCAGGAGAGGACGAGCCCTGTATTGATCGTCTTGCCATAACGGGTTTGCAGTGCAGCACTCATGATCGCCAGGAGGATGAAGCTTGAAGCTGCTGTCATCTTGGCGAACACGGCGCCAGCACCATCAAACGTAGGGTTGAGGTAAACCTGGGTGGCACACTCGAGCGCAATCAGCGCGAGCGCGATCCCCGAGGTCATTGACGGCATATCAACCCCACGCCCATTTGCTGCGAAATGCGAAGAACACAGCTGCCACCACACAAAGCGCCGACCAGAGGTAATCGAGCTTCATTGGCGCTTTCAAACAGTGAATGGCGCAAGGTACAAACATCGAGAGTGGTAACAGCACAACCGTGATGGCGATTGGCGGTAATGAGAGGGTCATGGTGGCGAAGACCAGAACGATGAAAGATTGCTTCCGAGCCTCTCAGTTCACCGGCTTGTCCGCAAGCAACGCCTGCCCTTTCACCAGCCACGACCAGCCAAAAGCCCAGATGCCGATGGCTTCGATCCAGAACACCAGTTTCCATTCTTCGATCCAGGGCCAGTCGTCACCTTGGATGCCAAAGACAATGAGCGCAACAAGGCAGCCCACGAGAACTGATCCGCAGGTGAGATAAACACGGTCACGCAGCACCTTGCGTCGTTCACGCGACGCACCCCCTTTACGAAACAGAACGAGGCAGAAGTAAGCGAGCGAGACAAAAAAGATGCCGGCTGCGGTGAGATGGACATAGCCGATGAGTTGTTGTGTCTCCGTCGCACCTGACGAGAGTGCTACGGGGAAGAGCGACATCAGAATCGCGGATACGCAGGTGATGTCGCCCGTTCTGTCGTCTTTACGCTCATGCCCACGATACGAGGCCATGAACACCGCAAGTGCCCACATGCTGCCAATCATCAGATCGCGCATGTCGCTGTAGTAGTAGTCGCTAAGCGTAGGCGGTAGCGGATCGTGATCGATCACCCAGTGTCCAACTACGAGAGCGACGGGTAGCGCGAGACCGATAGCACCAATAACGCGTCTCAAGATCATGTAAGACATGACGAGTTCACGAACGTGATCGTGGGGTGGCTTCATCGGCGGTCCATGCGTTTTCTGGTGTCGCGTAGCCCGGGAGTTTAATGCGGCGATGCGTGAGCGAGCAGTTCTATGCACTTGTCCACGCGCTTGTGACGAACTCCGTGTAAACCGAAGATGTTGTGCATCGCAGCATTTGATGAACCGAGACGACGCGCTGGTTTTACACAAATTAAGCCGATTCGAAGCATTAGGTCGGCTAGACGCTACCAAACTACACAGCTATGCTCCGAGCCGACTCAAATTTCTGGACCTTCAATTCATGGCGGGATCATTTCTCTGATGATTGAGATGATGTCGGACCCAGCGTTCTGGGTGGCGGTACCCCAAATCATCATGATCGACATCTTGCTCGGCGGAGATAACGCGGTTGTTATCGCGCTGGCTTGCAGGAACCTCCCCGATCATCAGCGTAAGAAAGGCATCGCCTGGGGCGTTGCCGGGGCAATTGGTCTTCGAGTTGTTCTGATCTTTTTTGCCATTCATTTGCTGGCCCTACCTTTCCTGAATATTGTTGGTGCGATCTTGTTGCTCTGGATCGGCATGAAGTTGATCGACTGCGGTGACGATGGTGAACACCAAGTGGCTTCTTCGACGACGCTCTTTGGTGCGGTGAAAACCATCATCATTGCCGATGCAGTCATGAGCCTCGACAACGTGGTCGCGGTAGCCGGCGCCGCGCACGGCAACATGTACCTCGTGGTCTTCGGGATCGCGGTGAGCATTCCCATCATCCTGTTCGGTAGCCACTTCGTGCTGCGGCTGATGGACCGGTACCCGCTGGTGATTACCCTCGGCGCCGGGCTTCTCGGATGGATCGCCGGTCAGATGGTGTTGAACGACGCGCTGCTGAAACCGATGACACAAGATTTACCGGGATGGATTCCGATTCTGTCCTCGCTGGCAGGTGCACTCTTCGTCGTGGGCTTAGGCAAGTATCTCGGTGCGCGCAAGGCCGAACCCGTTCGTGAGATCGCGCCGTTGCTCTCCAAGGTCAACAGTGGTGTCAACCCGCCGCAACGAGTCAGGATTTGACCTTTCGTATTCTTGTTGCGGTGGACGGATCAGTCTACTCCATCGCCGCGGTCGACCATGCACTGAAACTTGGGGCATCTGGCTGCTCTATCGATCTCCACTTACTCAACGTACAAATGCCGCTGGACAGCAGCCACATACGTCGCTTCATTCCTCGTGATTCGTTAGACGATCACTATCGTGATGCGGGTAATCAAGCGCTCGAAAGCGTGGTTGCTCGTATTGAACAATCTGGGCTTCCATGCACCTCGCATATCGCAGTTGGACACATCGCTCAGACCATCAACCACTACGCGAGCGAACTTGGCGCCGATCTCATTGTGATCGGAACTCATGGCCGCACGGGATTACGCAAAGCTGTCATGGGTTCTGTGGCGCTTGAAGTGATTCAGCAAGCGACGTTGCCGGTTACAGTTGTAAAGCTCGGCTGACAGGCGCGAAGTTATTTCTGCTTCGAACGATACAGCGCCGGCGGTTCAAAACTTCCCACCCACACACCGGCACGCAAGACCTGCGCCTGTCGCTGCTCTTTTTCGAAGATTTCGCGCCCGTATCCAATCGTTAGTGCATGACCCTGTTAAACCATCAGGCGAGACAAACTGTTGGGTCGATATTTGTCCGGCAAAAAGTCCGCTGAAGATGCCGGCGGGGGCTCCCCCGGAAGCACAACTTCGCACGTTCCTAAAATCCGGTTTTCGCTCAGGTTAAAGAGCGGCAGGCAAACGACGGAGTGATTGTTGATGACGTCCTGCAGCGCCATCACCGCGCCGCGTCCACACGGATAGTCCTGGCCTTGTGCGTCCTGACAAATCTGATCCCGTTCCATGACATCGATGCCGAACAAATTGATCTCGACACCGTTGATAAGCAGTGTCTCGCCGTCGATCGCATTGGCGGTTTCCGCGCGGATGAGGTCATCCGAACCGTCATTGATGTCGAGGTAAGGTGCCGCGATCACGAGAACAACGGCGAAGTGTGCGACGACACAAAGCATCCATCTGGGCCAGCCGATGGTCAACTCGATACCGTGCAAGTGAAAGAAGATGGTCTTCAGTGGCGGCAGCACTGATCGGACACCATAGGCCACCACCGCGACCGTCAACACGGTGAACACCGCCATGAGCGGCCCGTCGAAACTGGCCAGCGTTGCGATCTCCTGGACCGCGACACCCCAAGTGAGAGAGACGCTGTTGCCGAAGAACACCGCCCAGTTGAGCAGCAGCACGGCAACGCCTGTAAATGGCGACCGACGTTTCGAATTGCTTCGGTCGAAGACATGGAGAACCGGCGGATTGAGATTGAAGATCTCGTACACCATGCGTTTGGGCAAACGCGTGGTTTCGAGAACATAGGCGAGCATTCCCAGGCGATTGGCGGTCATCCAGAATGCGAACAAGCCGAAATTCAGTGTCGCCAGCGGCAGGATCGCTTTCGGCACCTGATAGTCACCGAGCGTGATGTAATCGGAATTGGCGTTGACGCTGAGCTGGATCAACCCCGCGAAAAAGATCGTCAGGACCGTACCACCAAGACTGATCCAGAAAATGTTGGAGAGCGCCTCCATGGAGCGGATGAGCGCTGCGCCCTGGATTGAAAGTGGGCTCAGCTGAACGTCATCCTCGGCTTCCGCAAGGGCATCGGCGACGCTGGAGCGTTGTTCGATGAGCGGCTTCTCCTCCGAACTTGCCACGGGACTGGTGGGACCTGGCTGCTCGCTGATGGGGCCGTCGCTCGAGTGTCTTTCATGCCAGGAGTTAATCAGGTGGCGGAGGAGGTGTGCAACCTTCCGGCGATGCGATAGGCTTTCCCTGCAAATTTCAGCCCAACAATTTTCCACAGGAGCAACGGCATGAAACTCGGCCTGATCAGCGGTTATTCCGGCCGCAAAATGGGTCTCAATATCGACGGCATCAAACGCGCCGAAAGCATGGGTTATGACTCCGTCTGGACGTCTGAAGCCTACGGCTCTGATGCAGTGACCCCCGCAGCATGGATTCTCGCCAATACCACGAAAATCAAAGTTGGCACGGCCATCATGCAGATGCCGGCGCGTTCACCCGCTATGGCGGCTATGACGGCCATGACCCTGTCTGAACTTTCTGGTGGTCGATTCGTCGTCGGCCTTGGCGCCTCAGGTCCTCAAGTGGTTGAAGGCTGGCATGGTGTTGCATACGGCAAGCCGGTCACGCGCCTCAAGGAATACACCCAGATCATGCGCATGATCTTCAAGCGCGAAGCTGCCGCCACCTACAACGGTGAGATGTATCAGCTGCCCTACGCCGGTGCTGGCGCAACGGGTCTTGGCAAGCCGTTGAAGAGCATCCTCAAGTCAGAAGACTACATCCCGATCTACGCTGCATCGATCACCGAATCTGGTGTTCAAGGTGCTGCAGAAGTCGCCGATGGTTTCTTCCCGATCTGGTTGGACCCTGATAAAGCCTCTGTGTTCGATGGCCCGATCAACAAGGGTCTCGCCGCTGCAGGTCGCTCACGCACCGAATTCGACATTGCTCCGTTTGTCACCGCCATCATGGGTGATGACGTTGAAGCGTGTATGCAGCCCATTCGCGGCAACATGGCCCTCTACATTGGTGGCATGGGCGCACGTGACAAGAACTTCTACAACAACTACTGCAAGCGGCTTGGTTTTGAAGAAGCGGCTGTGAAGATTCAGGACCTGTTCCTGTCCGGTCGTAAAGACGAAGCCATGGCCGCAGTACCTGCGGAACTGATTGATGCTTGCCACCTCATCGGTCCGGCAGGACGCATCAAGGAACGTCTCGCGCGCTGGAAGGAAGCGCACAAGAATGGCCGCGTTGGCAGCATGCTGATCGGCAGCCAACAGCCCCAGGTGCTTGAGCTCATCGCCAAAGAAATGATGTGAAGCTGCGGCGCACCACGACGAGGTGGCTAAACGATGCCACCTCGTCTTTCCTCTGATTTCCCGACCGAGTACACCATGAGCAATCCACTTTCTCCGAGCGTGCAAGCGCTCGCCGCACGCGTTCGTCAGTTTGTTATCGACGAGATCTTCCCGCTGGAGATCGAATACCGCGCACAGATGACACATCACCATCACGGACCGAGTGATGAGCTGCGTAGCGAGCTCATTCGTCGTGCACGGGCTGCTGGTTTGGTTGCACCTCACCTCCCAAAAGAACTTGGCGGGCATGGACTGACCCATCGTGAACAGGCTGCCGTGTTCAAGGCAGCGGGTTATGCGCCGCTAGCCTGTATCGCGCTCAACATCATGGCGCCCGATGAAGGCAACATGCACCTCTTGCACAAGGTGGGTTCAAAGGAGCAGCAGGATCGATTCCTCAAACCCCTCGCCGCTGGAGGCACACGCTCCGCCTTTCTGATGACGGAGCCGGATGGAGGAGCAGGTTCTGATCCCGGCATGATGAAGACGATGGCCGTACGTGACGGTGATGACTGGGTGATCTCCGGCCGCAAGACCTTCATCACGGGAGCACACGGATCAGCCTTCGGCATCATCATGTCGCGCACGGAACACTCAGCGACGATGTTCCTGGCGGACATGAAAACTCCAGGCATTCGTATTGAACGTGTACTCGACACCATCGACTCCTCCATGCCCGGTGGCCACGCCATCATCGTGCTCGACAAGGTTCGTGTTCCGAAGGATCAAATCCTTGGTGAGCTCGATGAAGGTTTCCGTTACGCGCAGGTGCGACTCGCTCCGGCCCGCCTCACGCACTGTATGCGTTGGTGGGGAGCGGCCGAGCGAGCTAACGATGTTGCCGCCGAGTTTTCGACGAAACGTATGGCCTTCGGCAAGGCACTCGTGGATCACGAAGGCGTAGGCTTCATGCTCGCCGATAATCTCATCGACCTAAAACAGTCTGAGCTGCTCATCGATTGGTGTGCAGATGTACTCGATTCCGGACAACAGGGTGGCACGGAAAGCAGTATGGCGAAGACGGCGGTGTCCGAAGCCTTGTTTCGGGTCGCTGATCGTTGTGTCCAGATACTCGGCGGTATTGGCATCAGCGGCGATACGATTGTTGAGCAGGTGTTCCGTGAGATTCGGGCGTTCCGCATTTACGACGGTCCGTCGGAAGTGCATCGCTGGTCGCTGGCCAAGCGTGTGAAGAAGACGCCGAGTTATGGAGCGATTCTGGGTGGTGGCCACTGAAGTCCACACCTCAAGCCACTCATGAAACTCGATGAATGGGGTGAAATAGCCGCGGACCAAGTCAACGAAATTACGATGGTGCGAAGCGATCTCCCCCAATTTCGGTGCGCAGGCCATTTTTTGCGGATCGGTCACCCTGACAAGCCGATTCACGCCAACCACCTTTTTAGTGTTCGGTCTTGTGGGTTCGCTGCCAATCTTCGTATTCAACGCGTACTTCTATTTTGTGAAAGCGATGTTCACCGAGTGGATGTTGCTCGATTTCATTGGCAACATCGGCATTCTGTTGTGTGGCGTATTGGGCTGTCGCGCTGCGTTGTGAGAGATCAGTAAAACGGAGTTCGTCGAGTAAACAGCAGGGAGTGGGGTGTGAGAGACGTCTATGCCGAACCGGATCCCATCACACAGCGTCGTGCGTGGAGTTTCCATCTCCTCTATGTCGCCATCATCGCGCTCAAAGTTTCGCTACGTCCGGAACTCGAAACGGCAGCTGATCAACTTGTGCGGTTGAACCCAGCGATCACACGGAACATCTGGCCACGGATCATGGTCCAGGAATGATGCGCTCCGAGCGGAGTTAAATCGAAGCGCGTGATTCTCGATACAAGGTCGGCCCATCTTTAGAGTTCGATGCTGGAATGTGAGGTGACGATGACGATGAAACAGCGCCTTCAAACCATCCGGTCCTGGCTCCGCATCGATCCATCCGGTTTTGAAGGTGCGGGGCGAACGCTCGTCAGTGCGGGCTGGTTGCTCTTGTTGTTTGTTTTTGTCGCTACGGTTTGGCCGATCTTCACTGTCGAACGCATGTTGGGTGTCGGCGCTTTGATGCTGATCGGTCTAGCTGCCGCGCTCGGCGCTTTGCTCCTGGTTCGAATCATTCATACACGAACCGCGTCCTTTTGGTGGGGCGTGCTGTTGGTAACAGCGATCCTCTTGCTCCTGGTGGGCGCAGGCGATATTGCGCCTCAAGGGTAGGCGGCGTTTGTTCTCACCGTACTCATCGCACTGAGTCTTATAGGCGGCGGTTATGCGCTGCTTCGAAACAAGGGATTTGCCTGGCTCCCAACACTCAGCGTGATCGTTGGTGGAGTGGCATCGTTAGGTCTCATCGTCTTGCTCATGCTGCCAGGCTGGAACGACGCCGGATCTGAGCGCCCAATAATTGTGGCGAAGGAATGGACACTCGCGAACCCTGGGCTGCCTGGGACACATACCTTCAAGGCTCTATCCTATGGTTCGGGCACAGACCGACACCGGCAAGAATTCGGATCGGGTACGACTCTCCGGTCACGATCGGTGGATGGTTCACGTTTGATTGACGGTTGGAACGGCGCGGCTGGTTGGGCGCGCACGCGTTACTGGGGTTTTGATGCGAAGGCTCTGCCCCTTAACGGCCGCGTTTGGATGCCGGAAGGTGTGGGTCCGTTTCCGATTGTCCTTATCGTGCATGGCAATCACGATATGGAAGATTTTTCCGACACCGGATATGCATGGCTTGGTGAGCACTTTGCCTCACATGGCATCGTCTCTGTGTCGGTGGATGAGAACTTTCTCAACAGCGGCTATAGCGATCTACTCGGCAGGTTGGATGGTGGTCTTGAGGCCGAGAACGATGCGAGAGGGTGGTTGCTACTCGAACACCTGAAGCAGCTACGTGAATGGACTAGTTCGCAGGACAATCCCTTTTCAGGAAAACTCGACTTTGAACGTGTGGTGTAAGTCGGCCACTCACGCGGGGGGAGCCGTCGCGGAAGCCGCACTCTTCAATCGTTTGCCCGCGTTTCCGGATGATGGACGTCAGACGTTTGATTATGGTTTCGGCATTCAAGGTGTGATTGCGATTGCGCCTGTGGACGGTCAATACCACCCACGGGCCAGTGGTACCGAACTCGAGGACGTGAGTTACCTCACGATTCATGGCAGCCTCGATGGTGACGTGCAGTCCTTCATGGGGACGTCGCAGTTTGCGCGTACCACCTTTCCCGAGTGTGTGAGTTGTTTCAAGAGCAGTGTTTATGTGCTCGGCGCTAACCACGGGCAGTTCAACACCAGTTGGGGAAGGGCAGATTACGGCATGCCGGGCCGACTCTTCCTCAACCTCGAACCGATCATGGACGATGAGTTGCAGCGTGATATGGCGCGACCGATTTTTACTGCCTTCTTACTAACAACACTCTTCGGGCGCGATCAGTATCAACAGGTGTTCGCTGATGTTCCGCGCACCGCACCGTGGATCCCACAACCGGTTGAGCTCATCACAGACTATCGGGCCGGTGGAGAACTCGTGATCGCGGACTTTGAAGAAGATGCCGATCTTCAAACGGGAACGTTACCTGCCGCCAAAATCCAGGGCGGAGGGCTCTCGCGATGGAGCGAAGCTGAGGTGCGGCTCAAATGGGAGCCTCTGGATTCAGCCGCAGTTCGCATAGGGTGGGTACGAAAGGAAGGTGCTGATGCGCCGTTTTGGCGGGTGAGTTTTGATACATCACCCGCTGCGTTTACGGCCTTGTCGTTTTCGCTCGCGATGAGCGAGGACAGTCCCTTGGACGACGAAGAGGCCGGGTGGACAACACCTGAGTCTTTGGATGTATCCATCGTCATCACAGATCGAAGTAATCAGTCGGTGTCGATCTTGCTGGGTGATCTCGGTTTGCTGCCACCGCCTGTACACGCCCACACGCGTAAACATCCGTGGCTCGATGAGACCGATACCGCCGAGCCGCTGTTCACGCGTTACCGGATTGACGCGTCGCAGTTATCACCACTCGATCTGTCGGAGCTGGCATCCATCGAGTTTCGTTTTGATCGGGGTGAGGCTGGTGTGGTGCTGCTGGATGACGTCGCACTGACGACGCCACGGCCGATGCCAGTTGAACCTCTAGATGCTGAACCGGGTGGCTGAATGTCGATCAGATCGTCACCAGGTTCCATTCGTCGGCGCCTTTCACCGCCGACAATGAAAGTGAACGGTCGAACGTCACGAGACGACCGTTGTGGTGAACAGCGAGGGCCAGGAGATAGGCATCGGTCAGTTGCCTTGATCCCAAGATGTGACGCCAATCGAAGCGGTCGGAATCCAGCAGACTGATGTCGTCAAACCACGACTCGTGCCAAGGTGTTGAGATGGCCTGTCGCAATCGCGATGCAACGTGCGCTGGTGGGTTCGCGCCGCCCGGATAGTTGGGCTGCGAAAGAACTCGCACGCATCCGTTTTGCGTCAAAGGGCACGAGGCCCAACCTCGGTCAATTTCTGCTTCGAGCCATGCGCGTGCTCGAGCGTGGTGGATGTGCGACGAGTCGAGCAATCCGATCAGCACGTTCACATCCAGGAGTGCCCGCATCAGATCCCTTCCTGATCTCGAAGCTGGTCGATGATTTCATTCGTCACGACTCGGTTCCCAGCAGGCAGCGGATGAAATCCGTAGAACGATTCGGGTTCCCGTACCTGCGAGGAAATACCGGGCGTGACCTGGGTGAGCGCTCGTCTGGCCAGCTCGGAGAGCACTGCACCCGCCGATTTGCGCTCTTTTCTCGCGATTTCTTTGGCGACGCTGAGAATGTCATCGTCTATATCGAGCGTTGTTCGCATCATCGACTCATGATGAGGTGATGCGATGATGCTAGCTTGCGGTGTCTTCCGGGGCAACTGGAACGAAGCCCATCTTTGTCCCGGTTCGAACGAGCTTCACACTTTCGACGATCGGCGGAACGGGTTCTCTAGGTTCGAATCCGCGCCAACAACGCCGCCGCCTGCGCCGATTTCAGCTTGGCCGCATCCTTGTACTCCAGCGCCTTCTCCGAACTCGCGTTGCCATCGAGCCCTCGCTTGTACACGCCCTGGATGATCGCGGCCGATCTGAACATGTTGTAGATGAGGTAGAAGCTCCAGTTCTCAATTGCCGCGCGGTTGGCGTGTTTGCAGTAGTGCGCGATGAACTCCTCTTCCGTAGGAATGCCAAGGGCCTTCAGATCTGCACCGGCGAGACCTGCATCATTGTAGGAATCACCGTGCCAGTCCTGGCACAGATAGCCGACGTCTGCGAGTCCGTCACCCAGCGTTGAGAGCTCCCAATCGAGTACGGCAACGATGCGCGGCTCTGTGGGATGGATCAGCGTATTGCCGAGACGATAGTCACCATGAACCACGACAATCGGTCCGGCTTCGGGGATGTTCTTTGGTAGCCAGTCCATGAGCACGTTCATGGCTTCGAGATTCTCGGTCTGCGACGCGACGTATTGCTTCGACCAACGCCCGATCTGGCGTTCGTAGTAGTTTCCGGGGCGACCGAAGGACCCGAGACCCACAGCTTCGGGATTGACCTTGTGCAACTCCGCGAGCACACGCGCGAGATCGAGATAGATGGCGCGACGCTCTGCGGGTGTGAGCGTGGGCAGTCTTGTTTCGGTGAAGATGCGGCCTTGCACCATCTCCATGATATAGAACTTGGTACCGATAACCGCCGGGTCTTCGCAGAGGCAGTACATCTTTGGCACTGGCACCGGTGTTGAAGCGAGGGCAGCCATGACGCGGTATTCGCGATCCACCTGATGTGCAGAAGGCAGCAGTTCACCCGGGGGTTGTTTGCGCAGCACATAGGTTCGGCCCGGTGTGATGAGTTGGTAAGTCGGGTTCGACTGACCGCCTTCGAACTGGCGAACGGTCAGTGGTCCAGCGAAGTCGGAAATGTTGGCCGCGAGGTATTTTTCGAGGGCCTTTTCGTCGAAACGGTGTGCATCGCGCACCGCGGTGATTTGGACATCGCTCATGATCAGTTCCGATTGAGGCACCGGTAGTGGAACCGGCGCGGGTAAAGTGACGATCGGATGATAACAAAGGCGTCATCGGTTCCGGCCAAAGCTCCGTGCGCCGATAATTCTGCCCCTCACGGGAGGCCCTGTGCCCTACACGCCAATCACCGGAACGCTCGGGTTTGTACTGTCGCCGGACGGCACGCAGGTGCTCATGGTCCATCGCATCGCGCGCAAGGACGATCAACATCTCGGCAAGTACAACGGGCTCGGCGGCAAACTCGAGAACGATGAAGATGTGGCCGAAGGGATGATTCGCGAGATCCGGGAAGAGGCCGGCATTGAGGTCACGGCGATGGCGTTGCGAGGAACCATCAGTTGGCCGGGATTTGGACCGAACGGAGAGGATTGGCTCGGATTCATCTTCCTGATTACGGCCTTCGACGGCACGCCTCCTTCCGCCAACGACGAAGGTGACTTGAAGTGGGCTTCACTCGACGGGCTCATGGATTTGCCGATGTGGGAAGGGGATCGGCATTTCCTGCCGCTGGTCTTTGATGGGGATCCAAGACAGTTTCATGGCGTCATGCCGTATCGGGACGGGCGCATGGTCAGTTGGCGGTTCAGCCGCATTTGATTGGTCGTTACCCAGTAACAGCCATGGCTGTTGATTCTGCCCGCGCCTATCTGCGAGGCTAGCCTCGGGGACACACATCCAATCCAGCGCCGGGGAATGACTCGGTCGCATCCATTTTCAGGAGATCACAGATGGCCTTGACCAAGCGGGTCGCGGTAACCGTTCCGGCCGGACCCAAACTCGAACACACGGCTGCACGCCTCAAGTGGGCGGAAGACAACGGCATTCCGGATGCGTGGTTCTCTGACTCCGGCGCACCCGATACGTTGACCCAGATCGCCGCGCTCGCTCACAGAACGACGAAGCTGCGTATCGGTGTGGCGGTCACACCGGTCTACACCCGCTCACCTTCGGTGTTGGCTGCTTCCGCCAACGTCATCGCCCAGTTGCTTCCAGGCCGATTCATCATGGGCCTGGGCTCTTCGAGCCAGACCATCATGGGTCAATGGAACGGCATTCCCCTCGACAAGCCGCTGACACGCGTGAAAGAAACCGCGCAGCTGGTTCGCATCATGATTACCGGTGAAAAAACCGCGTTCAACGGCGAGACCCTGACGAGCAATGGTTATCGCCAGGCACCATCCGAAAACCCGCCGCCGATCTACGTAGGTTGCCTGCGCCCCAACATGATCGAGATGGCGGCCGAAGTCGGTGACGGGGTGATCTTCAATCTGTGGCCGAAGAGCGCGCTGCCAAAGATGATCGAACACGTCAAGATCGGTGCGGCGAAGGCCGGCAAAGACTGGAAGAACGTTGAGGTCGTCAACCGCGCCATGGTGCTCGTGACCGACGACAAGGAATATGGGCGCAACCTGTTCCGTGCTGCGTTTGCGCCGTACTACGCAACACCGGTGTACAACAATTTCCTTGCGTGGGCCGGTCACGAAGAAGCTGCCGCGACGATTCGAGAAGGCTGGGCCGCCAAAGACCGCAACAAGACGTCGGGTGCCTTGTCAAATGCCCTGATCGATGAAATTGGCATCATTGGCAGTGCGGATGAAGTGCGTGAGCGTATTCGTGAAGACGCGGCGGGTGGTGTACACACGTCGATCATCGCACCGCTCGCGGGCAAACCCGAAGACCTGCAACGCACTTTCGATGCGTTCGCTGAAAAGAACTTCCGTTTTTAGCTTTCTTTTTCTGGAGGGGAGAAACCGATGAGTTATCAAAAAATCATAGTTGATGAACCACGGCCGCAAGTGCGGCGTATCACGCTGAACCGTCCTGACAAACGTAATCCGTTGTCGAATGAGTTACGTAGCGAGATGTTTGATGCGCTCGAAAAGGCCGATCAGGATCCCGCGATCCGCGTGATGATTCTGCGTGGCGCAGGTGAGTGTTTTTCTGCAGGTTATGACCTCAAGTCCAATGTCGCTGCTGAACAACCGTTTTATTCGGCGGGTGGACTTGGCAACTGGCCACGTCACGTGGTGGATGGTTTCTTCAAGATCTGGGATCTGGCCAAGCCGGTGATTGCTCAGGTTCATGGTTATTGCCTCGCCGGTGGCACTGAACTCGCGACGGCTTGTGACCTCGTTTACGTCGCCGAAGACGCGAAGATCGGCTACCCCGTGGTGCGCTCCATCAGTCCGCCGGACAACCAGTTTTATCCTTGGATTGTCGGGCTGCGTCGTTCCATGGAGTTGATGCTGACGGGTGATCACATGACGGGTCTTGAAGCCGTCGATTGTGGTTTCGCCAATCGCGCTTTCCCGCTCGCGACCCTTGAAGGGAGCGTACTGAACATCGCTGAACGTGTGGCGAAAGTGCCAACGGATATTCAACAAATCAACAAACGCGCTGTGCATCGGCAGATGGATGCGATGGGGATTCGTGCGGGCATTCGTGCTGGTACGGAGATGCAGACACTCGCGACGTTTACCGCGAGTACTCAGGCCCATCTTCAGGAACTCCGTAAAGGACTTACGGAGGCGTTGTCCAAGCGCGACCAGGATTTCGGCGACTACCGCACGACCAAAAAGTAAACCGCAAGCAATCACCAGCGCTCGGCGCGGAGGATCATCATGCAGCAGTTGTCAGGTCAGGCTGCATCGTTTCTGTACTTTGAAACCCCGAAGGTGCCGATGCATATCGGCTCCTTCCTCGTTTATAACCCGGAGAGCGCACCGGGTTACTTCGTGCGATTCAAAGATATCCTCGCGCATGTAGAAAGTCGTTTGTACCTCTCGCGTGTGTTTCGCCAGCGGCTCGTGCATGTGCCGTTCAACCTCGATCATCCGTATTGGATCGACGACGATAACTTTGACCTCGAGTTTCACGTGCGTCATATCGCACTGCCCAAACCCGGTGATTGGCGACAGCTCTGCATTCAGGCCGCACGATTGCATACACGGCCGCTGGATCTGACACGCCCGCTCTGGGAGATGTATGTCATTGAAGGTCTCGACAATGTTGAAGGTACGCCACCCGGCAGTTTCGCGATCCTGACCAAAACCCACCACGCCATCATCGATGGTGCCTCCGGTGCGGAAATCTTGGGCTATTTGCATGACATGGAGCCGGACCCACCGAACAAGCCGGTTGCGCAACCCTGGAAAGGTGAACGTGAACCGACGGCGATGGAACTCATCGTGCGCACGCACTTCAACAACATCACCCAACCTGCACGGTTCTTTGAAACTGTCGCGCGCTCCATGCCGGGCATGATGAAACTCGGTGCCGGATTCTCCTCGCAGAAACTCAAACCGCCGGCGGTAGTGCCTCGAACCCGTTTCAACGGAAAGATCACTTCGCATCGGGTGAACGACGGAAAATCGTTTGCCATCGATGAGGTGAAGAAGATCAAGAACGCGATTCCAGGTGCGACGATTAACGACGCAGTCCTCGCGTTGATTGGTGGCGCGCTGCGGCGTTACTTGAAGGCGAAGGATGAACTGCCCAGAGATTCGATGATTGCCATGGCGCCGGTGTCGATGCGATCAACTGATCAAAGTAGCGCGGCTGGAAACCAAGTCTCCGGCATGTTGGTTGCACTCGGTACCCACATTGACGATCCTATGGAACGACTCGCTCACGTGCACGCGGAAGCGCAGAACTCCAAGGCGATAACTGCAGCGATAGGCGCACGCACGATGACGGATTATTCGCAGTTCATTCCTTCATCTCTCGCTGCATTGGCTGCGCGTCTGTACACGGAGATGGGCTTGTCTGACTTCACCACGCCGATGATGAATTGTGTGGTGACCAACGTGCCCGGTCCTCAGCGACTCTTGTACTTTGCAGGCGCAGCAGCGGTGAAGATGGTAGGTCTTCGCCCCGTCTACGATGGTATGGCGTTGATTCACATTGTTTTCAGCTATTGCGGAGAGATTGCTGTGTCGTTTATGTCCTGTCGCGAGATCCTTCCCGATCCCGAGTTTTATGCGGAATGCATTCAAGCCTCGTTTGATGAAATGAAATCAGTCACGGCACAGGCGTGACAATCAGCCAGACACGCTCTGATGCAGTGGTAGTCGGTGCCGGCTTTGGCGGGCTCATCATGGCGATGCGACTTCGTGAACTCGGCTTGTCAGTCGGTGGCCTCGAACGGGGTGGTGACTTTG
>SYFY01000018.1 GCA_005799745.1 Gammaproteobacteria bacterium | reverse complement strand
ATTAACAAGGATGAAGACGCACCAATTTTCCAGGTCGCCGACTACGGGCTTGTTGCGGACCTGTTCAAGGCAGTACCTGAGCTGGAGGCTTTGCTATAACGCAGGAATTGGGAGTACCCTAATTGGGACTCCCCCGCAATCAACGAGGAGCGATCCAGTGGCAGTCTATGAACTGAACGGCGGACAATTACTGCGAGTGGCACGCAGCATCGACGGCAAACTGCAGCAGCAGTACTTCAGCCTGATCGGATTGAGCAAGACACAGCAACTGGCTGTTCGCAAGGAAGCGAAGGGCGTGGACGACAAGTGGGCAGCACTCCAGGACAAAGCGAAAGACAAGCGAGTGAAAACGGCTGACACGCCGCGAAAACACACGACTGGAATTCGTGGAATCAATCTCGTGCACCGCCCCTCGCCAGTGTTCCGGGTACAGGTGCAAGCCACCGGCAAATCCATGGTGCGAGAATTTTCGGTCAAACGGATGGGCGCTGCGGTCGCGTGGAATGACGCGTTGAAGTTTCTCGCCGGTTGCAGGGGTTATCCACGTGTACCAGTGGAGTGGCAAGACCGTATGCCTAAAATCACGCGCAAAGCGCCGGCGAAAAAGGCCTCAACCTAAAGGGACGATCGTCGTCTCCGTTCGTCTTCCTTTTAGGCGTACACCTTTTGGGCGTCTTCTCTGGTATTTCCCCTTGTGATGCTCCGCCTAGTTCTTCTTGGCTTCATGGTCAAAGAGCTCATGTAGATCAATTCAACGAACGGTTGAGTCACGCCCACAAACTGCTCGCTCGGGTTGAGCTCGGATCTAATGTCCATTGATGACAATCAGCGCGGGGTTCTCTTGGCCGTATACCAGGTGACCGGTTGCGAATGATCGTGCACTGCATCCACGACGTTTAGAACGAGCGCAAAGAGTGCCATTCGCACCACCAAACCGTTGTCCGTCTGACGAAAGATCGCGAGATGCGGATTTTCGATGAGATCGTCATCCAGTTCCTGCGCATTGGCGCGTGAATCGCGGGGAAGCGGATGCATGATGACCGTGTTTGGCTCGCAGTTCTGGGTGTAAACACTCTGGTTCAACCGAAACAGTCCCTTGTAGCGATCCGCTTCTGCCTGGCTTGGAAAACGTTCTTCCTGGGTGCGCGTCACGTAAACGATGTCGACGTTATGAATACCCGCTTCGAGTGCATGGTATTTCTCGACCCTGTGCCCTTGAGATTGCAGTTGAAGAACCAGTTCTTCTGGAAGCTCTAGGCCTGGCGGACTCACCAGATTGAAACGGACGTTGTCATACAGTGCGATGAGCTTGCACAGCGAGTGCACGGCGCGCCCGTACTTCAAATCGCCGACAAGAGAAATTTTCATGCTGTTCACGGATTTGTTCTGCGCGAGCAGCTCGGAGCGAATGGTGTAGAGATCCAGAAGCGCCTGACTGGGGTGTTCATTCGGTCCATCACCACCATTCAACACCGGAACCCTTGATGCACGCGCAAACTCTGCTACTGAGCCCGCTTCGGGGTGTCGCATGACGATGACGTCGCTGTAGCCCGACAAAACTCGGGCGGTGTCATACAGCGATTCACCCTTCGTGAGGCTAGAGGCTCGGATCTCGCTGGTTTCGCGAACTTCACCACCGAGAAGATTAAATGCTGCTGCAAATGAAATTCGAGTACGGGTACTGGGCTCGAAGAACATGTTTGCGAGGATTGCACCTTGCAGAACCCGAGTGATCCGCTTGCGCTGCGCATAAGGGCGAAGCTCATCAGCCACGTCGAAAATTCGGGAAATGTCTTCACGGTCGAACTGACTCACTGAAAGTACGTGTCCGCCTGTGAATTCCATCGCGCCTCCCGATTTCGATGGCGGGGCAGTTTAGCAGCACGTTACACAACAAAGTGGGGACTTAACAAACTTCATCGGGCTAAAAACAAGGCGGTTGAACCAAAAGACCTGGTTTCTAGCGCACGGCAGGGAGGCGCAGGGCGTTTGATGTCCTCGGAGTCGCCGAATTTTGCCGTGAGGTACCGGAGCAGCCCCGCTCCATGTTCGGCATGGAGATCAGCAACGAGGGTGCCTCGAGGTGGTTTGCTCAGAGCGGATACCCAGAACACATAACGGCGCGGAGGCTATCACGGCGTCACATTCCGCCGGCATAATCGAGCATAAAGCGCCCGGCTCGTCTGATATGATTGCAATCAATAGACATGCTGACGTTACACCCGCAATGAAAGGGAACTCGCAACCGACGAACGGCAGTGATTCCGATTCGCTGCCACGACTTCCTGTTGCCTATGCGATGCGTCATGGCGTGGTGATTACCGATACGGTGCTTCGCGCGGATCAGGTCGAAGTCGCCTGTAGAGCGCGCCCTCCGCTTGCCGTTCTCTCCGAAATCAAGCGCATCGCGCACCGAGAATTGGTGCTGCGAATGGTCGCTGAGCGGGATTTTGAGCACCTGTTAACCGACGCTTACGCTCGCGACAACTCTGCGGCCAAGCAGATGGTCGAGGACATGGACGATGAGATTAATCAAATCAGCCTGGCCGAAGCGTTACCTCAATCGGATGACTTGCTCGAACAAGAAGACGACGCGCCCATCATTCGCCTTATCAACGCGCTTCTGGCGGAAGCGATCCGCGAGTCAGCGTCTGACATCCATATCGAGACTTTTGAACGCTCTTTGGTCGTACGCTTTCGGGTAGATGGTGTGATGCGAGAGGTGGTCCAGCCGCGCCGCGAGATTGCGCCACTGTTGGTTTCCCGTATCAAAGTCATGGCAAAACTGGATATCGCGGAAAAACGAGTCCCCCAAGACGGGCGAATCAGCGTCAGGATCGGAGGGCGAGAAGTCGACGTCCGTGTATCGACGCTGCCTGCGGCTAACGGCGAACGTGTCGTGATGCGGCTGCTCGACAAACAGGCCGGGCGACTCCGCCTCGAAAACCTGGGCATGTCGCCGGCAAGGCTTAATGCGTTACGCGAACTGGTGCATCTGCCACACGGTATTTTTCTTGTCACAGGTCCAACCGGGTCCGGCAAAACGACGACACTCTACGCGTCACTCGCAGAGCTCGATGCAACCTCGATCAACGTCCTGACCATCGAAGATCCGATTGAATACAACCTTCCAGGAATTGGGCAGACCCAGGTCAATACGAAGGCGGACATGACCTTCGCGCGGGGTCTTCGGGCCATCCTTCGCCAAGACCCCGATGTGGTGATGGTAGGGGAGGTACGTGATATCGAAACCGCTGAAGTTGCTGTTCAAGCCAGCCTCACAGGCCATCTCGTCTTGTCGACGCTTCACACCAACACAGCGATCGGCGCTGTGAGCCGTCTCGTCGACATGGGGGTCGAACGATTTTTGTTGTCATCCAGTCTTGTCGGCGTACTGGCCCAACGCCTCGTACGTGTGCTCTGCCCGGATTGCAAACGTGCTCGCCTCGCATCGCCGACAGAATTGCGCTTTCTCGGTACCGCCAAAGCCCAAATTTGGGAGCCGGTGGGCTGTGAGGCCTGTGGCAACAGTGGTTATCGAGGGCGAACTGGAATCTACGAACTCGTCCCTGTTGACGATACCTTCAGACAGATGGTGCACGATGAGGAATCTGAGCAGGACCTTACCCGGTACGTTCGCCGAAACCATCCATCGATTCGCGATGATGGTGTCGACAAGGTGTTACGTGGCATGACAACCGTGCAAGAAGTCGTCCGTGTGACGATCGATGGCGCGTAAGCGTGCGGTTCATCCAACAGTGAAACCCTGCGTCGATGTAATCACTCACAAGGATTCCCGTGGCCGCATTTGAATATGTGGCGCTGGACCCATCCGGCAAAGAACGAAGAGGAGTTGTTGAAGGCGACAGCCAGCGACAAGCTCGTCAATGCCTACGTGATCTAGGGCTCTCACCACTTGAGGTCAAGCCGGCGGCGGAGTCATCAAAGGGCAACAAGGCGCAGTCGTTTAAGCTGGGACGCTCCCTAAACCGGCTTGAAAGGGTGTTGATCACCCGCCAGCTCGCTACGCTCTCCAAGGCAAGTTTGCCGCTGGAGGAGGCACTGTTCGCTATCGCCCAACAAGCAGATCGTCAGGCCGTGAACGCATTAGTCATGGGCATCCGCAGTAAAGTACTGGAAGGTTATTCCCTCGCCGCCAGTTTGGGTGAGTTTCCGCAAAGCTTTTCGCCGCTCTATCGCTCGACGGTTGCCAGTGGGGAGCAATCCGGCCATCTCGATCACGTGCTAGAGAACTTGGCCGATTACCTGGAGCGGCAGTATGAGTCTTCCAGAAACGTCGAGATGGCGTTGGTTTATCCGGTGACGTTGCTCGTGCTTGCGGTTGTTATCGTCGCCGCGTTGATGGTGTATGTGGTGCCTGACATGGTGGAAGTGATCGAAAACACCGGCCAGAAGTTACCGGTCATGACATCTGTGCTCATCAGCCTTTCATCCTTTCTGGCGAGCTGGTGGTGGGCGGTACTCCTCCTCATCTCAGCCTTGGTGGTCCTCTGCAGGCAATTGCTTCACCAGCCCGATATACGTGAACGTGTTGATCGCCAATTGCTCAATCTGCCGTTGGTGAAACGAATCACCCGCAGTGCGAACGCGGCCCGATATGCCAACACGCTGTCGATTCTCGGTGGGAGCGGTGTGCCGCTGGTTGAAGGCATGACGATTGCTCAGGAGGTTGTCAGCAATACCCACCTGAAGAGACGACTGTCTTACGCCACGCAACGTGTTAGCGAAGGCAGCAGTCTGCGTTCGGCATTGGAGACGGTGGGTTATTTTCCGCCGATGTTGCTACATATGGTCGCCAGTGGTGAAGCCAGTGGTGAGCTCAATACGATGCTGGACCGTGTTGCAATCCATCAACAGAACGAGGTGGAACGTGTCGTCGCCACGATCGTAAGTCTCTTTCAACCCGCGATGCTCATCTTGATGGGAGGCGTCGTCTTCTTCATTGTGTTGGCGGTATTGCTGCCGATCTTGAACATGAACCAAGCAATTTGAGGTCGTTGACAAACATGAGCGTGGAACTAGCCGTGATCACCAATGCGAACCAACCGCGTGGTCGAGCTATCAACATCGCTCAGGGATTTACGCTGATCGAAATCATGATCGTGGTCACCATCCTCGGAATTCTTGGTGCGATCATCGTGCCGAACTTTATTGGCCGGCTGGATCAAGCTCGGGTTACGGCAGCGGAAGCGAATCTGCGCAGCATCGGTGCAGCGCTAGATCTCTACCGTCTCGATAACTTTCAATACCCGGGATCCGAGCAAGGAATTGAAGCGTTGGTGACAAAGCCATCGGGATTTCCCGAACCCAAGAACTACAACCCAGACGGCTACAGAAAGTCCCTGCCGATGGACCCCTGGGGATCACCTTACGTCTATGAAAAAACGGGCAGTGCCTATTCGCTCTACAGCCTAGGCGCGGACGGGGCAGAAGGCGGCGAAGGATACGACGCAGACATTCGTCTGGAAGACCTCTGATTCATCATGAGCGGACGAGGATTTTCCCTGATCGAGATCCTCGTGGTATTGGCCATCATTGGCATCCTCGCAGGTGTGGTGCAATTTTCTTTTACCGGTTCGGACAGTCAACAGCGTCTCGCATCCGCAGCAGAACATGTGGCCTCACAAGTGGAACTGGCTCGCGCCGAAGCCATGCAGTCTCACCATGAGTTCGGTATTCGTGTAAAGAAGGGCGGTGTCCAGTTCCTCGAATTCGATGCAGAACTCGGTCGATGGACCGTACATGAAGCTGGCCCTCTGAAACTTCGCAAAGTCCCTTCAGGCGTGCGACTGGAGCTTGAATCGGAGGGTTTTGACGCAGAAGCACTGGACGCATGGATTGAGGATGACGAGGGCCAGTCGGCACGCGGCCATAAGGAGAGTTCATCCGAAACCGTAAAGGAAAAACTCTCTCCTCGTGACAAGGATCTTGAGAAGGAGCGTCTGCTGCCTCAGGTCTTGTTGTTGTCGAGTGGTGAAACAACTCCCTTCAGTATCCGCTTTGTTCCCGAGTCGGACGGCATCTCGTGGTTGGTCATAAGTGACGGTCTCAGTCGAACTACAGCTGCACTCTTTGATGAAGAAGAAGTGTGATGCGTGGATTCACTCTGATTGAAATGCTCATCGCCATGGTCATTCTGGCGACTGCCGGCATCATCGTCTCGAGCAGCGTCAGCAACGTCGCCACACAGACATTTTCGATTGAGCGACGGCAGCTTGCCCACTGGGTGGCTGAAGACTATTTGACTCGTCTGCGTCTGGAGCGAAGGACAAAACCGGCCGAGTTACCTGAGGGTAGAGACACGGTACGGCTAGAAAATGCCGGCCGACGATTTGAAATTCGTCGCGACGTAAAGGCGACGGCGCACCCTTGGGTCAAACGTGTAGAAGTTGAAGTTTTCGAGCTCGAAGGCTCGAACAAGCCGATCGGACCACTTGGACAGCAAACGGCCTTCGTTGGTCAATACTGATGAGAACACGAGGAAACAACTCGCGCTCTGGCTTCACGCTCGTGGAGATTCTCGTTGCGCTCTTCATTTTCGCCATCGTTGGCCTCATCGGCACGCAGCTCGTCGGCCGAGTCTCCCAACAACAAAGCCAGCTTTCAGAGCGTGGCGCGAGACTCATTGAGCTGCAGCGCGCGATGCAAATTTTGAAGCGTGACTTCATGCAGTTTCAGCACCGTGGCATTCGTGATGGCTTGGGAGATCTGCAGCCCGCGATGATTTTGGAAGAAGAAGGAGGTATTGAGTTCACCCGAACGGGATGGCGCAACCCTTTGCAACAGGCTCGATCCGATGAGCAACGTGTTGCTTATTTCTTTGATGAAAATCAAAACTCGCTTATCCGATTGTTCTGGCCGGTGCTGGATCGAGCTCAGGACTCAGAGCCCATTCGGCAAGTATTGCTCACTGAAGTTGAGCGCGCCGACTTTGAAGTGATTGCGGCAGATGGCAACCGATTCAGACACTGGCCACAGGGAAACGAGCAACAACCTGCAGGACCGCAAATCGCAGCGGTGACACTGCGTCTGGAGACTGCGCCTTTTGGACGCATTGATCGCGTCTGGGAGGTACCTTCTGTTCTTTGAAAACACGTCCCGGTCCCACGTGGCTTCACAAGCCAGTCGACGGCGCGGCATTGCCCTGATCACGGTGCTGCTCTTTTTTGCCTTCTTGAGTGCGATCGCTGTCCGACTTGCCTCCAATCATTCGATGCTGATCGCCCAGAGCCAAAATACCTTTACCGCTGATCTTGCGTTGAACTACGCGCTCGGCGGCGAAGAGATGGCTCGGCAGGCGTTATACGAAGACTTCACACATTCTGGAAAAGAAGTCGATCACCTCCAGGAAACCTGGGCGCAACCATTGCCACCGTTGGCGCTGGATGAAGGTGGTGTGGTGGAAATTCAGATTCAAGATCTGCACGGGTGCTTCAACGTCAATGCGCTGGGTGGCGCAGGGTCACAGGCGTCCCACAGCGTCCTGATAAACCTGCTGAACATCGTGGGATTGCCACCTGCAATCGCTGATCGTGCGTTGGACTGGGTCGATGCCGACGACATCACTACCGGATTTGGTGCCGAGGACAATGAGTACCTCCTGACCCGGCCGGCATTCAGAACTCCCAATGGCCGCATGGGCGACGTATCCGAGGTTCGTGTCTTACTCGACGGTGTTGATCTTGGCGACGCTGACATCAATCGAGACCTACTGCCCTTTCTGTGCGCGCACCCTGCCGACGTATTGCAGGTCAATGTCAATTCTGCGCGAGGCGAGGTATTGGTCGCACTGCTCCCCGGTACTGATCTTGGACGGATGCAAGGAATCGCCAACTTCGACCCTGGCGGAAGAGACTGCTGTGAAGGTACTGATCTTGGACGGATGCAAGGAATCGCCAACCAGCCGCGGAGTTTTCGTACGGTAGGTGAATTCGTGCAAAGTTATCCGGAGTATCAAGGTGTGACCGCGTCACTTCGAGCCACCAGCGACTGGTTTCGAATCAGTGTCCGAGTGCAGATCGACCGTACCACGGTAATATTGTCATCGCTGGCGTGGCGTGACCCTGCCACTGGGCGGGTAAGTATCAGAAGCCGTGATTTTGGCCGCGATTTCCGCACACGGGTCCGCACAACTGTCGAAGGTGAAGAGAAAGAGGCATCTTGAGGCAACTCCCAGCGAGTAGAGTCCATTTACAACCGATGACACCTGACCACGCCTCGATAAGGTGCCACCAGCTAGTCGTCGAGTAGGAAACACCGATGCCGTTCTTGTGCCTGCGTTTTTTGTCCGATGCCCGCTCCGTGGACAGCACATGGTCGCTTGCCGCGGAATGGCTCATTCGCGAAGACAACGGTGATGTTCGGGGGCAAGGCGTCACGGATCACCGTGGCATGGCGGATCTGCTCGACCCCTCTCAGACCTGGTTGCTTGAACCGGACAACGTTCTGGTGCTGGTACCTCACGACCTTGTGCTTGAAATGAACATCAACGTGCCAGGACGCAACACGAGCCAGATTCGTCGCGCATTGCCTTATGCACTGGAGGAGTTCACGACTACCGATATCGAAGACCTGCACATCGCCACCGACGCGATAATCGCAGGACAGTCGGTTCGTGCCCAATTAGTTGAACGCGACATGATGCAAGGGTGGATCGATGCCTTACGAGCACTCAAGATCGAACTCGGTTGGATGCTGGTCGATACAGAGTTACTCGAAGTAGAAGAGGGCTTTACTACGGTACTCATCGACGGTGCAGGAGCCTTGTTACGAACGCCGACAGAGGCCGCAGCTGTCGATCGTAGCAATCTCATCGTTGGGCTATCTGGAATCGGTTCACCCCACATTCGAATCATCAATGGCGCGCTACAGCCGATTGAGGAGGCGGAGTTGGCTGCGAGCGCGATCGAGTACGTCGATACCGGCGAATCTTCACTCGAGTATCTAGCGGGGCGATGGCGAGCAGGTCGAGGCATCAATCTTCTGCAAGGCGAGTTCGCGCGGGTAAGAAAATACTCAGCCTCCGCCATGCTTTGGCCCAGGGTCGCGATGGTCGCTGTGGTGTGGATAGCACTGGCGTGGGTATTAATGGTTGCCGAAGGATGGTGGGCGTCTAAACAGTCCAATTCGTTACAGGCCGAGGCTCAGGCGCTCTTTTCCACCTGGTTCCCTGATGCAGGTACAGTCCGAAATCCGAAGCGGGCGCTGTCTGAAAGGCTCGGTCAGTCTTCGAATTCGGAAGGCCCTGATTTTACTTCATTAACCGCAGCGCTGGCTGCTGCGCTCGTTCAGACGGCGTCTATTCGTTCACTGGAGTTTGAACAACAAAGTGGTGAGTTGCGAATTGAAGTTGTTGTACAGAATCACACCGAAGTCGAGAGTTTAAGAACTCGACTAACAAGTGCTGGCTTGAGTGCTGAACTCCTTAACGCCACTCAGGAAGAGAACTCAATTCGTGCATCCCTCGTATTGCGGGAGGCCACATGAAGAACCCTTTAACATGGTTTGAACACACGCCACTTGGTCAGGCGTATTTCGCCCGAAGCGAATCAGATCTAATTGTGATCGCATCGGTCGCTGCACTCTTTTTGTTGTCGATCCTCTGGCTGCTGGCGTGGAAACCCGTGTTTGATTGGCATTCGGACGCCGTGTCTCGAATGGAGACCGCACAATCGTCCCTGGACTACCTCAAAGCGAATGAAGCGCTGGCGAGGCGCGCCGCCAGCCAAACTGCTGATCAATCCGGCTCGCTGATGCCACTTGTTACACGGGCGGCCAATGCTCAGCAGCTCAATCTCAATCGTCTCCAACCAGAGGCGGGTGGCGTGCTCAATGTCTTCCTTGAAGGCCAGTCCTTTGACCGTGTGTTTCAGTGGATTGCCCAACTCGAACAAAACAACGGCATTCGTGTCCGAACCCTCAGCGTGCGAGGCAGCGATGCACCAGGCGCAGTCAACGTTCAAGTCCGACTCTACGGTGGAGGTGGTTAGGTCCGACATGTAAGTCCCGCGTTACAAACCGCTCACATCACGTGCGCCTCACCACGATCCGTACGTGACCTTTGTCACGGTTCAGGTCTTCGCCGATTCCTACACTGCCGATCCACCAGCACTCATCCAGACGCACTGAAGAGGTCGAATGGATAGCTCCGTTGAACGGCATCGTTCCATCGTAACGATGCACAACCTGACTACAGAGGAAGTAGCGGGTTTGATGGAAGGATTCCATTCCAATCTCGAAGACGGGTTGTTTGAACTCGCGTATCGCAATAGCGATACGGGATACCAGCGATTTTGCTTCGATCTGATGCGGGAACTCCGTTTCCGCAAGCCTCTTCTCATGTCTTCGTTTACTCGAATCATGCGCGAGACGGCGGACAACTGGTTTTCAGAGCCCGCTGGAAACATCCCCTTGGCGCTCGAACCTGAACTCGAAACGCTCGCTGACACCTTGGCATCGAAATGCATGGCGCACTTCAGCGGCTTGTTGCGAATTCTCAGTCAGCGTATCGCTTAGGTAACAGGTATCAACCATTTGCCGGAGACACTGCCCATCGGTCCAGTGAGTTTGTCTTGTGTCTTCGTAGCATCGTGTCGGGAATCTGAGCTAGAGCCTTCATCCATCGAAGTGCTACGTGAACTCTTTCTGCGGTTTGTTCTCGATCGGATGGGCTCAGTTTATGGCCGGTGTAATCGGGAACTGCAGCGAAGCCGCCAGGAGTCCTCGATTCCTGTGCTTCAGGCGAGCATCTAACAGCTGCCGACCCCCGCGAGAACCAGTGACTCAAGACACTCGTTAGAGTCCTTCGGTCTCTGCTTCCCACTTTTCCTTTGCGCGCTGCTTCGCACGTGAGCGCAAAGCGGTGTCGGTCTCATGATCGATAACCACGAGGCGAACGCCAGAAGGATGCTTTCGAAGAGAAACGAAATCGCCGCCCACTTTGTGGATCACATGGGTAGGCGTTGAACTACCTGGGCCACCGAATCGTGCCTCGAGTGCCGACTTAAAGGCATCGTAGTCCACGCCGGCAAAAGTGCCGGCGATGCGAGTGGGATGACCGTCTGGATCGAGCACAACCTCAAAGGTTGCCTGGTGGTAAGGAACAGGAAGCACAACCCCCGACCATGGCACGGTTTTCTCCTTGATCATGCGTTCATGACCCTCTACCGGGTTCGCGAACATCAGTCCGAAAGCACCGTGAACGTGGTGACGATCACCGGGTAACAAACGTGTGGTTTCGGCGATCAGACGAAGCCGCTTCGCTTCGACCTGGATCCGACTCCTGTCACGAAGAATTTCTTCCCAGTCACTCAATCGTTCTGCATCGCCATAGAGCAGGTAACTCACTGCGCTGCAGGCAAGCACAATGTGGCGACCTCGACTGCTCCAACGTTGAACTTCCGCAAATGCCGAAAGACCGACGACATCGGTGGTGATGTCCTCCGTCGCCAGTTCATATTTTCTGGTGATGGATTCCGTGAAGAACGACGCCAACTCACTACATCCGTCAGGGAGCACTGCAGCCACCATGATCACCTGGCTACTTGAAGTGGTCAGGGCATAAAAAAGCACGCCACGGTTTTCCAGACGGGGAGGGAGCAATTCGGGAACAAAATAGTGCCAACCGAGATCATCAAGGAAGGGGGTGTGAATATAGTGTCTGAGAACCCTGATATGAGACATGTGTCTCCCGTCAATCCGGGTGTGCTAACCCGGTGGACGGATGGCGATCTTTGGGACTTTCTATCGGCGGCGCATTCTCAATGCGAATCATGCTGGCTGCCAACTGGCGAAGACACCCCAACTTCAGTTATCGATGCGACGTAGAACTTTGTTTTACTCCTTGTTCGTGACCAAACTGCGTTGACGGAGTAGATCTTGCAAGCGTTTCAACCCCACTGACGAGATCAATAACTCGGGCAAGCCGATCGAGAGGCAACTGAAATCCCTCGGTGTGGTTCTCCGCCACCGTGAAGGCGTAACGCATCCCTATGGCATCGGTGTACGTCTTCAAAACGTTGTGGAACTGGCGGGGGCTGAATCGCCACCAAGGTTGAGGTCGGCGCTCCTAACATCAGTAAATGGGCAAAGGCTTCGCCTTCAACGCCGATCACCACTTGAGCTCCATGAAAGGCAGCGGTGATATCCCGAATAAACATCTCATCCGGTTGAATCACCAATCCACCCTGATCTCGTACATATCGTGCGATTTTCTGCTCATTAACCAGGTGATTCTTTGGCTTCGTTCGACCCGAAAGGATGTAAACCATGTCGTAGGACTGAATCGGACGCCAATTTTCACGTAGTGTTTCCCGGAGCGCCTGTAAACGCGCTACCCGCGAAGGGTTGTGACCACGATCGTGGGCCAGTAAAAGCCGCTCAAATCTGCAATCAGTTTGCGAAAGCGCGTGCCACGGGAGCTTTGCCCGATAGGCATCCGTGTGATGGAACCTGCGCTCAGCAGTGAATATCTGGCACCCAAGGTTGTTTCCCAACCACTCCGTCGCCAATTGATCGGTAAGCCAACATGCAAACGAATGCCATGTCTGAATTGAACAACCGATAAAGCCTGAAGGCGCCTTCGACAATCTACATGGCAGTAGTTTTCGCATTGAAAAGCGCGAACTGCGAAGTGAGATTCGGCCATTCATGGAATAGACCTGGCCATGCAGAAGCGAAGCGGATTTGAGCTCGAAAATTTCTGTAGCGGGGTATTCGTAATCCGCGGCGAACAAGCGACTTCGTTCTAACTCAAATGACGAGTTTCGATGGATATCGATCACCCGATCGAGCTCATCGTCGAGGAACAACGGCTGAAGCTGCTTGAGAATACCTGCAGGCGCGTGCCGCCAGGTCCTATGGGTCATCTGCCGTAAATCCTCCGTGGAACGTCTAAGGACTCGAGCAGCCAAATAACGTGCAGCAGAAAAATCGATCGACACGTCTCATCCATGACGACGGGGAGGTTTCACCATCGTAGAGCATGAGGGTGGTAAGGGAATGCGAACCCGTGCCGGAACTCAGCTGCCAGGAGGAACCGTTAATCCAAATTGAAGGCAAGTGCACCCGAAGTCCGCGCGTCAGGTGGTCTACGCGTTTCGAGGTCAAATAAACGACAATTCGAAACATAATTTAACATAATATAGATTATGCGTATTATACGGCTTCTGAGAAGCCCGGATCGGTAACCACGATCAGACTCACGACAATAGTCCGATGCACGAAACTGACCCTCTTGAGTTAGATCTCCAACAAGAAGCTGCACGGATCAGTAGACAGCTCCATGGTGCGCCTGTGGTGATTGTGGTTGGTGGCGACAAGGATGCTGATGTTCCCAGAACAATCACCGTCTCCGCAGCCAAAACACCGCTACGCCTGCGAGATCTACTGGGCGTACTCCAGGCTGCGATTCAAACCGAAAGCTGGAAGCACTTTCGAAACTGGTAACACATGCGGGTTTGTGAGCTCGTCTGCTAAGTGGCGCAACCTTCATGAGGTTCGGTCGGGCTCCGACGACGTGAACAATTTTCATTGGAATCCGGATTACCGGTGATTAACGGGAAACATGGTATCGATCAGCCTTGAAGTTCGGCGTGATAAACATTCGATTCTCTGTATAGCATTGGTAAATAATGTTGTTGATTACGTCACTAAATCGCCCCGACTGTGGGGAATCATGGGGGATTAATGACATTATTATTAACTATAAGAACAGAAACCTTCTCTCGGTGACCTGGGTCATGAGGAGATCGATCGGTTCATACCGGCTCTGCTACCGCTTGAAGGTACCGGCTGAAGACTGGGTCAAAGTAAGTTTTTTTGCTCACCTACTGAAGGTTGGCTGCTACCGCCATAAACGGCGATGGGTCAAGGGTGAGGGATCACGAATCGAGGAAACCCCATGGAGGCGCTTTGACAAGCCTTGAGCCTACCACCCGGTTCTGGAGTAGAGGCCATGCTCGATACCGAGGATTAGCCTATCCGTTTTTTTGCGAGGCGTTATTGGGGTCACATGCCACTGAACAACATCGGCGTCTGACCAGATTCGGTTACCAAACCGCTATAGGCCGAGCACCAGTTTCGACATGATGTTCCGCTGGATCTCATTGGAACCCGCGTAAATGCTGACCTTCCGTGTATTGAAATAATCCTGGGCGACACCGTTGGTCCCGGCGGGGACTACAGGAACGAAGGGATCGTCGTCTTCCGGTGTTGACTCGTCTTTTGGCAGCATGTAGACACCGGCGACTTCCATCCCCAGCTCCGTCACGGCCTGCTGCAACTCGGTACCCCGGGTTTTAAGCATCGACGACTCTGGTCCCACATTCTGACCGTTGGCGAGTTGGCTAAGGATGCGCAGTTCTGTGTATTCCATCGCCTGAATCTGAATTTGCACGTCATCAAAACGAGTTTTGAAACTCGCGTCATCCGCATAACTACCACCGTCCGGATTCGGCAGTAACTTGGCTACCGACTGGACATGTGACATCGCGCCGTAAAGGCTCGTCGAGTAGGCATTCCCACGCTCGAACTCAAGCAAGTATTTGGCGCATGTCCACCCTCTTCCTTGTTCACCGATCAGATTCGCCTTGGGTACAACAACGTCAGTGAAATACACCATGTTGATTTCCTGGAAACCCACCTTGGGCTCATCCAGGGTAATGATCGGTTTGACTTCGATACCAGGGGTCTTCATGTCAATGAGCAGGAAGCTGATACCGAGCTGAGGTTTAGATTCGTTACTGGTTCGGACCAAACAAAAGATCCAATCGGCGTATTGCGCCATGGTGGTCCACGTTTTTACGCCGTTAACCACATAGTGATCGCCCTTGTCCTCAGCGCGTGTTTTCAGCGACGCGAGGTCCGAGCCGGAGCCAGGCTCTGAATAACCCTGACACCACCACACGTTGTTTGCGAGGATGTCAGGGAGGAATTGTTTCTTCTGCTCGGCAGTGCCGAACTTCATGATCACGGGAGCAACCATGGTGATCCCGAAGGGAATCACACCCGGCGCGCCGACGCGCGCACACTCCAGGTCAAAGATGTAGTTCTGGGTGGAAGTGAAGCCCGCGCCGCCGTGTTCTTCGGGCCAATCCCGCGCGGCCCAACCATTTTCATAGAGGCGTTTTTGCCAGGCGACCCGATCCGCCTTGGAAAGCCGCTCGAGTGTGCTGCGACGCTGTTTTTGCCGTAAAGATTCTGGCCACGCCACATCCAACCAAGCGCGCACTTCAGCCTGAAATTTCCGATCCGTGTCTGAAAATGAAACGTCCACTGTGGCTTCTCCAACTAACCCAAACGACTCAATGACAATCCAAAACGGCGGGCATCTTATCAGCTTGCTCAGAATCAGCGGCAACGGGCACACTGAGCCCGGGAAAGGGGAATCTCATGCAATCTTCAGTGATGACCGGGACGGCCGGCGCCTTTACTCCGGCCTATCGCTGGTACGCGCTCGCCTTGATGGTTGTCGTCTACGTCTTCAATTTCATCGACCGTTCGATCCTCGGCATTCTGGTCCAGCCCATCAAGGAAGACCTGGGTGCGAGCGACACGATGATGGGTTTCCTCGGTGGCGTCGTGTTCGCGGTTTTTTACACGTTCCTGGGTATTCCTATCGCCCGGCTTGCAGATACCGGTATCCGCCGCAACGTGCTCGCTGTCTGCCTCGCACTGTGGAGCGGAGCAACGGCGCTCTGTGGCATGGCGCAGAATTTCATCCAGCTAGCCCTGGCGCGTGTTGGTGTCGCCGTCGGGGAAGCCGGTGGCAGTCCACCTATCCACTCCATGATCTCGGACATGTTCCCACCATCGCAACGGGGAACAGCGCTCTCGATCTACGCACTGGGTATTCCGATCGGCACGATGCTTGGCAATCTCGGGGGTGGCTGGATCAGCGAAGCCTTTGACTGGCGAACTGCGTTTATCGTCGTGGGATTACCTGGTGTGTTCTTGGCGCTTGTGGTTCGTTTCACATTGCGTGAGCCGCCACGAGGCGCCTCCGAAGGCCGAGCGGAGACCTCTGCAGATGCAGCCCCTCCGGTTAAAGAGGTGCTGCGATACCTCTGGGCCCGAAGGAGCTTCGTCTTTGTCGCGCTCGGTTGTGCGACTCACGCCTTTGTCACTTACGGTGCGGGTTATTGGATTGCGGCGATGTTCAATCGCTCGCACGGTTGGACCACCGGTGAAATGGGGACCACCCTCTTCCTGCTCGGCATCCCCGGCATCCTCGGAACATTTCTGGGTGGTTACCTCGCAGATCGCCTGGGTGCGCGCGACATGCGCTGGTACACCTGGCTACCCGCCATTGCCATCATCAGCTACATTCCGTTCAGTGCCATGTCTTATCTGCATGCTGATCCGATCGTGGCCCTTTGGGCGATGGTGATTCCGAACCTCCTCGGAGGCTTCTTTCTAGGCCCCGCCTTTGCCGTGACTCAAGGACTTGTCGGTCTACGTATGCGGGCCATGGCCTCGAGCATCCTGCTCTTCGTCCTTAATCTGATTGGGCTCGGCTTAGGTCCACAAATGGTGGGTGTGATCAGCGATGTGCTCAACAACACAACCACACTCGGTACTGATGCACTGCGTTGGTCATTAACAACATGCCTCACCATGAACGTCGTCTCCGCTGCCCTTTTCTGGATGGCGGGTCGAACGCTTCGGGCTGATCTCAAATCCAGTCAGGCGGTGTGAACGGATTTGTTACGCGTGAACCGGCTGAACGCCTAGCTCCGGCGCGAGCAGCGAATAGATCGCCTTGCGATCCTCAAAGTCATGGGTGATGGCAACGAGGCTGAGCTCGTCGGCGCCAGTCTCTTCAACAAGTTGCCGTAACGCGGCACCTACCTTTGCTGGTGTACCTATGAACTGGCGACGCCGTCGCCCTTCCACGAGTTTCTCTTCGGCTTCCGTGAAAACATGATTGCGCACACTCTCCGGAGAAGGAAACGGCGAGAACACGCCACGTTCAAATCGAGCACGCCAAAGATCACCACTGCGCGCGAGTTCTTGGGCACGCTGATCCGTTTCAGCACAAATCACCGCCACCCCGATACTCACACGTGGCGCAGAGCAAAATCCGGAGGGTCGGAAGTCACGCCGATACACCTGAAGGGCCTTGTCCATCCCCGATTGACTGATGAAGTGCGCATAACAAAAAGGTGCACCGAAGTGAGCGGCCAACAAGGCACCATCGGGTGTAGACCCAAGCACCCATGGCTCTGGCGGTTGTTGCGGAGCAGGCAGCGCCTTCACCGGATTCAGTGCTTCGGTGAAGGTCAGTGTGTCATGCACGAACGCTAACAAGTCCGCGAATCGTGCCGCGAAGTACTCCATGCCGATTTTCGAGCCATACGCGAGGGCGGCGGCTGTTAAGCCGTCACTGCCTGGCGCGCGGCCGATGCCAAGATCGATACGTCCTGGATAAAGTGTCGCCAGCACCTTAAACACTTCCGCCACTTTGAGCGGTGAATAGTGCATAAGCATCACACCACCCGATCCCACACGGATGTGTGTCGTTTGGGCCGCGATGTGACCGATAAGGACCTCTGGCGCGCAGCCTGCGAAAGATGCCGAATTGTGGTGTTCCGCGACCCAGTAGCGCTGATAACCGAGTCGTTCGGTGTGGATAGCGAGCGCGACACTTTCGCGAAACGCCCGCGCGGCATCGCCCCCTTCAACAATCGGCGACTGGTCCAGCACGCCGACCACCAGGCTCATGCGTGTGCCCGACTCAGTAGGTCTTTGCCGATTACCCGAATGGCCAAGGTTTCTTCAGCGCCTTCGAAGATCGAGAGCACCCGCGCGTCCAGGAAATAGCGGCTCACCGCCGTTTCTTCGGCATAACCCATACCGCCATGAATCTGTAGCGCTTCTCGCGTGACCCATTCGGCAGCGCGACAAGCGATGAGCTTGACGAGGCTCGCCTCCATGGCGCCTTGGCCCGCATCCATCATCCGCGCGACGTTGTAGGTGAATTGCTGACAAGCGGCCAGCAACATGCCCATCTTGCCGATTTTTACCAAAGTCAGCGGATAGGCCGACAACGGCGAACCAAAGACATGGCGCTCCTGTGCATAGGACATCGCCGCGTCCATCGCCGCTTGCATGATGCCGCAGGCGCGCGCCGCGGTTTGCAGCCGGCCACCCATAAAACCACGCATGGTGAAATAGAAACCCCGACCTTCACCGGCCCGTTCGCCGATGAGGTTTGCTGCCGGAACAAACCAGTTGTCGTACCGCATCTCAAAGGAGTGCATGCCACGATAACCAATCGTTGGGATCGCGCGGCCTGTGAGTCGTCCGCCGCCTGGTTGGTCATGGGTAAACGCATGACCGTCACTCGAGGGCTTCTCAACCACAAACAGGGAGAGTCCTTTGTGCAACGGTCTGGCTGCCGGATCTGTGCGGGCCAATACCAGAATGGCGCCGGCCTTACCTGCGAAAGTGCACCAGGTCTTGTTGCCATTCAGCACCCAGCCACCATCGACCTTTTCCGCCTTCAAGGTCACCGCAGCGACATCTGATCCGGTATCGGGCTCTGTGACGGAAATCGCACAGAGCGGCTCACCGGCCGCGAGACCAGGTAACCACCGTGCCTGCTGTTCTTCTGTCCCTCCTTCCATGATCGCGCGCGCCATGATTTCAGGTCGCGTGATCAGACTACCCGCAGCCCCGAGAGAGGCTCGCGATAACGCTTGTGTGACCACCACCATGCCGAGGGAATCTTCATGATCATCGGGTTTGAGGCCGCCAAAACGATTTGGTACTGAAAGGCCAAAACAACCCATCTCACGGAGGGGATTCAGGATCGCATCGGGAATGATCAGGTCACCGCGGTGAATGTCAGATGCGAGTGGTTTCACCACATCACGCCCGAACTGCTCGAAGCTCTCGCGCATCAAGCGCTTTTCACCATCGAGGCCATCGTCAGGTTCCGCGCTTCGTCGTTCGATAAACGCTCGACCGATTTGAGCGAGCGTTTTTGAAGAGAGCGCCGAACCCACTTCGGGAACGAGCAACTCCTCTCGGGTGAGACCAAAGTCAGTCGCGCGCTGGGACAGCCGGTGGGTCACGTCACTCAGCACTTGTGCCGAATAACTGGTCGCAATCGCCTTCAGGAATTCGGCATCCCGTGCAGCGGTTGACGCAAAGCGGAACAAAGCTTCTGCGCTGTCGAGCTCCGCTCGAGACAAGGCCGCGTCATAGAGCTGAACCTGTTCGCCATCAAGATCACCCTTGAGGTTCGCGCAGGCACGAAGGAGTTGCGCTTGCATAGCGGCAAGCGCGTTGGTCTGATCTTGCATGCTAACTCCCGTCAGTTGTAGGCGCCGACGATACACACTGCGGCAACGTTGGACATGGGAGAGCCCCCAAGATTATGGGTCATCCCGATCCGAGGCTCTTTAAGCTGCCGGGCACCGGCACGCCCTGTGAGCTGTAGATACATCTCATATAGCATGCGAATACCCGACGCGCCGATGGGATGACCAAAACACTTGAGGCCTCCATCGATCTGGCAGGGTATCTGGCCATCCGCGTCATAGAAGCCGTCCATCACATCCCGAATTGCGCCACCTTCTGGTGACAACTGCAGGTCTTCCATCGTCACAAGCTCAGTGATGGAGAAGCAGTCATGACATTCAAACATCGACACTTCATCCCGCGCCTTGCGAATACCGGCTTCCTTGTAGGCTTTGGCCGCCGCGATGCGCGTCGTGTGGAAGTAACTGCCATCCCAGGAGTTGTGCCCCGATTCCGAACCATTGGAGAGTGCCAGTTGCAGCGCCTTGATGCTGACGATGCGGGCCTTGCCCATGCTCTTCGCAATCTCCGGTGTCGTCACGATGGCGCAGGCGGCACCATCGCTGACCCCACAACAATCAAAAAGACCCAGCGGTTCCGCGATCATCGGTGCATTCAGAGCCTGCTCTTCCGTGATGGGCTTCTGCAGATGGGCTTTCGGATTCTTGGCGCCATTGGCGTGGCTTTTCACCGACACGTGAGCAATGGCTCGTTTCAGGTCATCACGGGAGACACCGTGTTTGGCGCGATAGGCACTGGCCAGTTGGGCGAAGTTCCCCGGAGCAGAACCGTTAGCGGACCATTGCGGCGACAACGTGCCACCACCGCCGGCTGGCAAACCACCGTAGCCAGTGTCTTTGAGTTTCTCCACACCAAGCGCTAATGCGATGTCCGCCGCGCCTGAAGCAACCGCATACACTGCTCCCCGGAAAGCCTCGGAGCCCGATGCACAAAAATTCTCGACGCGTGTCACCGCGATGTTCGGCAGCCGCAGCGCGATGGACAGCGGCAAGCCGCCTTTGCCGACATTGATCTCTTCAAAGTGCGTGGAAAACCAAGCCGCATCGATCTGGGTAACATCAATACCTGCATCAGCAATGGCCTCGGTGAAAGCTTCGACCATAAGCTCCTCTGCGCCCGAATCCCAACGCTCACCAAAACGCGAACACCCCATCCCAAGGATCGCGACCTTGTCTTTGATGCCTGCTGCCATTCTTGCCTCCGCCTGCTGAAAGTCTGATTCAGTGAAAAGGGTTATGCGGCTTGCCGATCCGGCACGGCCTTCCAGAAGTAACGAACAAATCCGCGGATTCGATCATACGACTTCACCCGAAACACCATGCGCACTTGAACACCCACATCGATTTCACCCACGGTGACGTCCGTAAAGTCCGTCATGAACCGACCGCCATTACCAAAGCTGATCATGCCGTAGTGTGCGGGCGGATCCGCGGTGTAGGTCAGGTAGTCCGCTGACCAGGTGACGATGCTGGCTCTCTCTTCGCGGAACGGATGCGGTTCCTGGCTGTGGGTCGCGCGGCACTGGGGATTCACACAAATATCCGCCCTGGGAAATTGCAGCGTGCCGCACACCGTGCAGCGGCCACCGACCAACCCCGTCAACATCTCGCGTTTGCGATACGTGACGGTCAAGGCGGTTTTGAAATCGTCTTTGTCCGCTCGCATCCCTTTTTCGAGATCGATCAAATTGTTGAACGCCAGGTACTTCGAATAGTTGGTTTCGGCGACACGGGTGGCGAGGGCGGCACTAAATTGCGCGCCAATTTCTCGAGCACGATCCACATTGGCGATCCGCAAAACTACCGCGTCGCAACCCTGCCCAAAACCACACACCACAATCACCTGATCTGCAGCAACTTCAGCAGTTGCCAGGCGTGCGGCCAACATCATGAGCGAATGCGCCACACCGGTTTCACCGACCTGCGCTGCGAGGGTGTCCGCAACAGCAGCTCCGGGAACACCTACGGACTTGCCAATACTCGCTGTCGCTCCACGGATGGTACTCGGCAGGATGAAATGCGTGACCTGAGAAGCCTGGATTCCAGCCTTGAGCAGCGCCTTGTTAACGGCATCAGGGACGATACGCGCCAGACCTTCATCACGAATCCAGCGCT
>SYFY01000187.1 GCA_005799745.1 Gammaproteobacteria bacterium | reverse complement strand
GTAGCTTGACGCGAATGGTCTGCAGTCCGCCGTCGATCTCGCGCACCACTTCGAGTTGACCATCGGCGACAGAAACTTTTGATGCGAAGGTCGCTTGGGCCATGCCGGTTAACGCGGCGAACATCTGGCCGGTCTGGCTGTTGTCGCTATCAATGCTCTGTTTGCCGAAGATCACGATTGACGCGCCTACCTTGTCTTGCACGGCTTTCAGCGCTTTCGCAATTCCGAGCGGTTGTGCTTCAACATCCGTTTGCACCAGCACTGCTCGGTCAGCACCCAAAGCCAAACAGGTACGAAGTTGTTCCTGACAAGCCTGTCCACCGACAGATACCGCAATCACCTCCGTGGCGACACCAGCTTCTTTAAGCCGCACCGCTTCTTCGATGGCAATCTCGCAAAATGGATTGACCGCCATCTTCACGTTGGCGAGATCGACCCCGGTGCCATCCGCTTTGACGCGGACCTTCACATTGGCGTCGACCACACGCTTGACCGGTACCAGTACCTTCATGTAGCCCTCTGCTGTTGTCTTGATGAATATGCATCTTCCACCGGCGCCATAGCCACCGCCGTCGACACGTGGATGCGGACGTCGTTGTCGTCAGGTCTAGACCGTCGCCTACACGGTCACCCTCAACGTCTCTTAAACTGTGACCCCTTAGCATTAGATTCCGCAATTCCGGACCAAACGCCAGAGGTTTCCGAGGCGTCGCTTGCCGGAAAAAAGGCGCGGCATTGTGGCTGGCAGTACCTGTGGGGTCAACTCGGCACATGCCGGATTTAACGAACTGCGTATAATGCCAGCCTTCCTGATTACCTGGTGCTTACAAATGGATAACGCGGTGGTTCGCGAGTCTATGGAGTTTGATGTCGTCATTGTCGGTGGTGGCCCTTCCGGCCTTGCAACGGCGATTCGGCTCATGCAGATCGGGGCGAACACCGGCCAGGAAATCAGCGTGTGTCTCGTTGAGAAAGGATCTGAAATCGGCGCTCACATCTTGTCGGGAGCTGTATTTGAGCCGCGCGCCTTGAACGAGCTTATCCCGGATTGGAAAGCGCTCGGGGCCCCACTGGATAACCCGGTTACCGAAGACGATGTGTACTACATGGTCAATGAAGTGAACCGAATCAAGGTGCCCAAGTACTTCATTCCCAAAGACCTCGACAATCATGGTAACTACGCCATTTCTCTCGGGAACTTGTGTCGGTGGCTAGGAACCCAGGCCGAAGCGCTCGGCGTCAACCTCTTCCCGGGATTTGCAGCTTCGGAAGTGCTCTTCAACGAAGACGGAAGTGTACGCGGTGTTGCCACTGGCGATATGGGCGTGGATCACGCAGGTAAACAGAAAGGGTCATTTACGCCAGGCTACGAACTGCTCGGTAAATACACGGTGTTCGCGGAGGGCTGCCGAGGTCATCTCGGCAAACAGATTATCGAGAAGCTTGGGCTCGCTGCGAATCGTTCCACGCAACACTACGGCATCGGCTTCAAAGAGCTCTGGGACATCGATCCCGACAATCACGTGAAGGGGCGGGTTCTCCATTCACTGGGCTGGCCGTTAGGTAACCTCCCAGGCCAGGCCACCGGTGGCTCCTATTTATACCACCTGGAAAACAATCAGGTGTCTCTCGGACTGATCGTCGATCTGTGTTATTCCAACCCACACCTCTCCCCGTTCGAAGAATTCCAGCGATGGAAGCACCATCCACTGATCGCTGACGTCTTGAAAGGCGGCAAGCGCGTGTCATATGGCGCACGCGCGATCGTCAAAGGCGGCATTCAAGCACTGCCTAAAAACGTTTTTCCTGGTGGTGTACTTGTCGGTGACGACGCGGGTTTTCTCAATGTCATCAAAATCAAAGGCAGCCATGCGGCGATGAAGTCCGGCATGATTGCCGCTGAGACGATTGCGGCTGCACTTGCGCGCGGCGAAGCATACTCAGAACTTGTGGAGTTCGAAGAGCGCTTCAAGGATTCGTGGCTCTACGAAGAACTCCACCGCTCCCGCAATGCGGCACCAAGTCTGCACAAGTTTGGAGCGCTACTGGGCGCGGGCGCTGCTTTGGTTGATTCCTGGTTCAGCGGCAATCTACCTTGGACACTTAAAGATCCAGTACCGGATCACGCGACGCTAAAACCCGCTTCGTCGAGCAAACGGATCGACTATCCAAAACCGGACGGCGTCCTGTCGTTTGATCGACTCTCTTCCGTTTTCCTCAGCAATACCAACCACGACGAAGACCAACCCTGTCACCTTACGTTGCGTGATGCGACGGTACCCATCGCGAAAAACTTGCCGACCTGGGACGAGCCGGCGCAGCGTTATTGCCCAGCAGGAGTTTATGAGGTGGTTCATGAGGCGGCAGGCCCGCGGTTCCAGATCAACGCTCAGAATTGTGTTCATTGCAAAACCTGCGACATCAAAGACCCATCGCAGAACATCGTTTGGGTGGTACCTGAAGGTGCTGGCGGTCCGAACTATCCCAACATGTGAAGTCCGCCGCGAAAAAGTTCGCTAGCAGAGTGGCGATGTTTCAAGCCCCGCCTCTTCCTGGGTCGTCCGTTCCGAGAATGAAAGCGCGGCCCCGACTCCAAACATGGATGCACTCCCCGACGGCTTCACCCTGCTCAACCAGGCGATAAAACGCCGAGCGGACAATCAGCGCTTCCAGACCATTGCGCACGTGGACATAGGGTCTCGATCCATTCATAAAAATCGGATGATCCACGTCGGCGATGAAATGGTCGCCGCCATTCGTCGTGAACAAAAGATCTGTTTGCGTGCCTTTGCCGCGAATTTCGAAATCCACTGCGAGCAATGGTACGTCGGCGACCGAAATTCGTAGCTTCTCGTGGGGAGATACGAGGTAGTAGGCATCGTCTTCCCGTAACAAGACGGTCGACAAGAGTTTCACAAGTGCAGGCCGACGAAACACTGTACCTTCGTGAAACCAAGTACCCTCTGCGGAGATATGGATGTCGATCGAGCCGACACGTTCTGGACGCCAGCGCTCTATTGGCGGTAACCGCCTGGTTCGCCCTTCGGCTTCGAGTGAAGAAAACAATTCGTCGAGCTGCATCTGCAAGCGTCCACTCATTCTGCGCTGGCAGTATAGGACGTCTCTCAAGTCAGATGATTGTTGATTCGACGGTCAGGTGCCGCTGAGTGCTTCACCCACGGCCATGAAAGTGCGTGTTAATGCGACAGGATCGTGCCAATCACGTCCTCTCAACCAGGGTTCAACTTCCACTTCAAGCCGGGTCACCAAGGTACGTGTGGAGGTTTGGACCACGTCCACAATGAGAACGTCGCGATCAGCAGTCCGGACGAGATAGCTCCCCGCTTTCTTGAGAGCCTCGCCACCCGATTGTGCGAGCTGAATGACACGATGTCCTTGTTCGTCGGTGACTTCCGTCGAAACGGAGACCGGGTCCACGGCGGGATAAGCGCTGTCTGGCCAGTGCACATTGATCTGCCAAGGGGCGTCCCCTGAGGCAATTGAGAAATACGGAGCAAGTCCGGTCTGGGCAGCGAAGAGACGCTCATGGTCTATGCGACCATCCGCGTGTTCTACAGTAATGGCGGCGAACGGTGGCAGGGTCCATCGGGAAGGATTGTCGATGCTCACGCCACCCGTGAGGCGTGCGGTCCGGAGTGTGTTGGTTAGATCAGGGTGTGGTTCAACAATGCTGCAGGCACAAAGCGCGCTCGCAACAATAAAATTAACGACGATACCGGTGAGTTTTCGCAGCATGAGGTGTCGTGCCTCCCCTTCTCTTCCTTGACTGCCGAAGTATAGAACTGGTGGGGAGATTCGTTGGACAGCCGGGGTCAACCCCCAATGAACTTCATCACCGTCCACTCGCCTTGGAATCGAACGGGTTGTTTGTCGGCCAACGCCTGGCTGAGCAGCGTTGCAAGTTCAACCTCAGCTTCGACGTCCGGCAAGGCGAGGATGGGTGGCAGATAGTGCGACTTGGTGTTGGAAAGACACCCGTACAGTTTGCCGTTGGAAGACAAGCGCAGCCGTGTGCAGGTCGCGCAAAATGGTTCGGTTTCGTTGGCAATGATCCCAAACGTGCCTTTGCCCGGAATCTCGAATCTGACCGCAGTGGAATCAAACGGGGCATCGGTTCGCGCATACTCATGCCGCGTCGCGATAGTTTCGAGCAGCTCGTCCATACCGATGAAGTCGCGGCTGAATTGATTGCCGGCCCGGAGGTGGCCCATCTTCATGAGCTCGATGAACCGCAGTTCATATCCCCGTTCGAGGCAGTAGTCGAGCAGTGGCAGGATCTGATCAAAATTTGCTGAACGCAGCGGCACCATGTTGATCTTCACCCGCACCCCGGCTTCGGCCATACGGTCGATACCGGCGAGCACCGTGCTTAAGTCTCCGGAGCGCGCGATTTCGCGGAAGGCGGTTGGATCCAGCGTGTCCAGGCTGATGTTGATCCGGCGGATCCCCGCGTCGAGCAACATATCGGCTTTTCTCGTAAGCAGCTGACCATTGGTCGTCAGACTCACATCTTTGAGCCCAAGCTTCATTACCGCAGGGAAAAACTCCTCGATTTTCGGTGACAGCAGCGGCTCGCCTCCTGTCACTCTCACCTTGTCGATGCCGGCCACGCGTATCAGCAGTTCCACGGCCCGAACCAGCTCTGTGCCCGACAATTCATGTTTCGCCGGCAGTAGACGTTTGCCGTCCGGCACACAGTAGGTGCAGGCATAGTTGCAGGCTGCGGTCAGACTGACTCGCAGGTTCCTGAACGTTCTGCCATGGGCGTCGGTGATCATGGATTGAGTATGCCAGCTTCAGCGCGGGAAATTGAATTGGCGGAAATGTGAACGGGTTCCTGGTTGGACTCGGGGGCTGTGCTTAACTGCAAATGTCGCTGCCGACACTCTCTCCCCCCAATGGGTTGCAGCGATACGGGGCGCAAATCCCGTTTTTTGTGTGACTCCTAATGGTAGTTGCCCGGTGTTCCCCCACACCGGGCTTTTTTTGTCTCTTTTTTCTGGTCTCGAGGAAAGTCAGGTCGCTGAATCAAGCTTCGAGGCGAGGTGTTTAGCGAAATTCTTCACCCAAAACACGCGGTTGCTGCCCTTGATGAGGACGGCATCCCCGGTTTGCAGCGAATTCCCCACTGAATCGCGCAGCGCTTCGTTTGCTTCAGCCCACCAGCCGAAACAGTTAGGCAAATCAGAAAGAGCACGCATGCCTTCGCCGACAGCCCAAAAACCGTCGAGGTGCCTAACAACGTCCGCGAGTGCACGATGCCGCTCCGTGGATGTGGCGCCAAGTTCCAACATTTCACCCAGCACCGCCAATCGGCGCTCGCTTGGCGTCGAAATCAGCTGGACTAACGCGGCTCGCATGCTGTCAGGGTTCGCGTTGTAACTGTCATCGAGCAGCATGATCCCGCCGATCACCGAAACCTCCCCACGCCCGCCGGGAATCAAGGCGTCTGGCAGCTCGAATGCGCCTGCCAAAGGTCGTTCCAGTGCGAGCAGTGTGGCAACCACGGCAGCCAAAGACCTGGCGCGATGTGCACCGCCGCCTGGAATACGGGCAGAGTGCAACTCCCCTCGAATCCGATAGATTGCGCGACCACCATCCATGCCAACCAATTGCACATCGGCGCCTTCACCCTCCCCAAAGGTCAACCTGCTCTTGCCACGTTGGACGCCCGGATCAAGACCTTGCTCGTACACGAGCGTGCCGCCCGGGCGTAGTCCTTCAGCAATGGAAAACTTCTCTCGTCGTAGCGCATCCCAATCCTCGAAGTTACCGATGTGAGCGGATTGCACGTTGAGAACGATCGCGACATCAGGTGCGGCGAGCCGGGAAAGTGGACCGATCTCCCCAGGATTGCTCGTGCCGATTTCGTAAACCGCATCTTTCGTTTCTCGTGGTGTTCGAGCTAACGAGAGTGGTACGCCGAGATGATTGTTGAGAGAGCCCGCTTCCGCATACGCGGCCAGTGCGGCAGCGAGAAAACTCTTGGTCGTTGTTTTGCCACTGCTGCCGGTGACTGCGACGACCCTCGCCGCGAGCTGTTGGCGTCGGAACTTTCCCATCGCCCAAAGCGCATCGAGGGTGTCATCGACGCGAAGCAGCGCCAACTCATTGCCTATGGGAACGTCTCGATGGACCAACGCGGCGCTGGCGCCGGCGTGCATCGCAGCAGCGATGTGGTCATGACCATCCCGGTCACTCCGGCTTGCGGTCTTGAAGCGAGGACCTGGATCACCGGGAAGCGCTACGAAGAGATTTCCCGGCTTTAGGGTTCGGGTGTCGATGGATACACCGGTAAATTTTTCCGGCAGCGCACTCACTGCTCGGCCGCCGGTCGCTTCGATCAGTTCTGCGCGAGACCACACCACGAAACTGGGCTCCTTTGATCACAGGCGGGTATCGCCTCAAAGAGCGCGGGAGTCTGACGCTTAGTGGCTGACCACTCAAATGTTGGCATCGCCCCCCCATTCTCTAGAGGAGATCAACTTGCCATCGCCGGGATCAGGATGGCTATGCGATCCTGTCACCCCCTTTCATTAGGCTGATACCCGCGATGGCCGAAGATTCTGTGTTTTCCCGAGTGAATCGAGGTTTGCTCACGGCACGCACCGTGCTGGGCAATCTGGCCTTCCTCATCGTTCTGGTCTTCTTGTTTGGGCTGATGATCGGAAGCTGCCAAAGCATCGATGTGGAAGGGAATCCTGCGCTGGTACTGCGGCCCTCAGGTCTGCTCGTTGAACAACACAGCATCGGCAGTCCGCTGGAAGAGTTCTTGAGCGGCACAGGCCAGCGTCAAGAAGTATTACTTGCTGAGTTGACCGAGAGTATTCAGCGCGCAACGGACGATGAACGCATCAAGGTCCTCGTACTCGATCTTTCCGAGCTGGAAGGGCTAAGCCTCGTACACGCCGAAACACTGGAAAAGGCACTACAGAAATTTCGTGATGCTGAAAAAGAGGTGATCGGTTGGGGAACATGGATGAGTCAGGCCAACTATCGGCTGCTCTCCTCCGCGGATGCGCTGTACATGCATCCCATGGGTAGTCTTTTGTTCGAAGGCTTCGGTTCACATTCACTTTATTTCAAGGATTTACTGGAAAAACTGAAAGTAAATGTTCACGTTTTTCGCGTGGGAGAGTTTAAGTCAGCGATTGAACCCTTCACCCAAAACGGCATGTCTGAAGAAGCCAAAACGGCCAACCGTGAGTTGATCCTGGGATTGTGGGCCGATTATTCAGCTGCGGTATCACGCAATCGTCAGCTTGAAGAAGGTGTCTTTGAATCTTTCGTGCAGGAAATCGACCAGAAGATCGAAGTCGCCGGAGGAGACCTTGCACGTGCCGCGCTCGAAGCGGGTTTAGTGGACGAGCTTTTGTCCTTTGATGAGTTCAACGCGCGGGTTGTCGACAAAGTCGGCGACGATCCGAACGGCGATTTTCACGGCATTGGCTACGAAGACTACCTGTTGGCTACAGGCGGGATATCCGCAGCCGAACCCGATGCGAACATCGCCCTGATCAGACTCTCCGGAACCATCCTCGACAATCCCGATGGCACTCATGCCATCACCCCGGACAGTGCTCGCGAACAAATTCGAGCCGCTCAGCAGGATAAAACGATTCAGGCCGTTGTGATTCGGATTGACTCTCCTGGAGGCAGCGCTTTCGCTTCGGAGCTGATTCGTCGGGAACTGGAGCTGGTGCAATTGGCCAAAAAGCCGGTGGTCGTGTCCATGGGTGAAGTGGCCGCTTCAGGTGGGTACTGGATCGCGGCGACGGCCGACAGCGTCTTTGCACATGCACAGACCATCACTGGTTCGATTGGCGTGTTTTCGATTCTGCCGTCGGTGGAAAACGCGCTCGCAGAAGTGGGTGTTCAAAGTGATGGCGTGGGCACGGGCCCCCTGTCAGCTGCGTTAAACCCGTACGGCCCATTGCCGGAAACCTATGCTCGGATTGCCCAGGCGTCCGTCCAACGCACCTATACCGACTTTCTCAATCTCGTCGTACGTGGACGCTCTCTCGAGTTGGCGGACGTTCAAAAAATCGCCGAGGGCCGTGTGTGGATCGGGTCAAAAGCCAAAGCACTGGGTCTCGTGAATGAGATCGGCGATCTCGATGCGGCCATTGCACACGCTGCAAAACTCGCGAACGTTGAATCGCCCGTGGTTCGGGAGTTCGCGCCGTCCGTGGATCTTCGAGATGAACTCTTGCATGAGCTCCTGGCGCTTGCGCCCACACCTACGAACAGTGTCGCAGCGGCCGTGCTTGCTGACCTCGAACACAAAGTCGAGGCGCTCGAGCCCATGGCACACAACCTCGGTGCGCCGTGGGCTTTGTGCACAGTGTGTACGACATTGAACTAGCCTGCCCCGTCGTTGGACTATTCAGATCAAAACCAGGGGGGCTCAGCGCGGTGCCCGACCAAAGAGACCTCGGTAGAGAACCGCGTACAACTCGTTTTGCTCCATCACACCACGTACACCATCCGCAGCCGCGCCGCGTGCGTAGGCGGCGACATCTTCACCGCCATGAGTCTCAGACATCATTGGGAGGGTAGCAGGCTGGCGAAACGCAGGATCTTGGGTGTCGATGGTTGTGTAATCGGGCAGTGGTGAAACTGCTCCCGGACCATTCGCATAACCCAGCGTCGGATAGGTGTAGGTCGGTGCTCCACCCTCTCCACCCCCTGGAATCACCGGTACTTTGCCGAGAATGGGGTTTCCTCGCGGAGGATACCCAGCGAAACTCAAGGTATGGCTGTGGTCAGCGGTGACCAAGATCAGTCCACGGCGAGGATGAATTCGTCTGGCCGCAACGGCGACCGCTGCATCCAGGGCCACGACATCGTTGAGCGCTTTATGAGCACTGCCCGCATGATGGCCATGATCAATGCGTCCCCCTTCAACGATCAGCAAGAAGTTCTTGTTTCGCGCCTGGAGTCGGTCGAGCGCAAATGTCGTCATCTCCGCGAGCGAAGGTTCGCCACCCACGTCCTTGGCGCGATCCACCTCCCATTGCATGTGCGAAGCTTCGAAGATACCGAGCACCTGACCTTTGCCTCTTAAATTCTTGAAGCCTGCGGTGTTCCATACAAACGTCCGCTCCGGTCGAGACGCTTGCCACTGATCGATGAGGTTCTTGCCATCCTTGCGTCGCCCCTTAAGTGTGTCGTGCTCAGGATCCGTTACCGTCTCGGGGAGGAAGTTGGCACGGCCGCCGCCGAGCAACACGTCAACACCATCACCTTTATCGAACTCGACGAACTGGCGGGCGATGTCTCTACAACCTGCTGTTAGCGCTTCTGCGGGCATCGCCGCATCGTCTTCCCAATCCCGTTCCGGACTGTGGGCAAAGGAAGCGGCCGGGGTTGCGTGGGTGACGCGTGTCGTAGTGACAACCCCAGTTGCATAGCCTGCGGTTTCTGCCTGCTCCAACAACGTGGGTAGCGTCCCTTGCAACGCCTGCGTGCAGTTACGCCTTTCCACGTCGGCATTCAGTGAGAGGACGCCGAATCGTGTTTTCTGCCCGGTGATCACTGCCGTCATGGTGCCTGCCGAATCAGGCACCTGCATATCGGTGTTGTAGGTTTTTACCAACGCAACGTTCTCGAACTGTTCGAAAGTCAGCTCGTGTTCCTCACCTGTTTTACCCTGTAGTTGACCGGCAAGGATGCGGCCTGCCGAAACGGTGGTGACGCCCATGCCATCGCCAATGAAAAGCACCACTTGCCCGGCGTTTACCGGAAATGCAGCCATGAGTGTGAGTAACGCCATACTCAGAGTGCTTGTGCGCAGTTGTGTTAGACCTTTCTTTTTCATCGTGTCGCTTCCCGCATGGTTACGAATTCTTCAGCTGCTGTTGGATGAATACCGACCGTCGCATCAAACTGTGCCTTGGTCGCTCCCGCCTTGATAGCCACGGCGAGGCCCTGAATGATCTCGCCTGCTTCAGGACCTACCATGTGCGCCCCAACCACTCGATCATCCGCCTTGCGCACGATCAGTTTCATGAACGTACGTTCACCTCGGCCGCTCAAGGTGTGTTTCATGGCGCGGAAACTGGTTTCAAAAACGCTGATAGGACCTTTCGCGGCGGCTTGGGCTTCGGTTAAGCCGACTGTACCGATGTTGGGCTGGCAGAACACGGCCGTCGGAATATCCCGATAATCGAGACTCCGTTTTGGACCTGAACCGAACAGGTTGTGAGCGATACACATGCCTTCGGCGATGGCGACGGGGGTGAGCTGCATGCGATCAATCACATCACCGATCGCATAGATATTGGGCACTGACGTTCGGAAAAACTCATCCACAACCACTTCGCCACGGTCACCCAAGTGAACGCCTGCAGCATCCAACCCAAGTCCTGAGGTATTGGGTCGCCGACCGGTCGCTTGTAACACGAGATCAGACTCCAGTGATTGACCGTCCTTGAAGTGCACCCGCTTCCGTCCGCTGTTCACTTCAATGGAAGCGATCTCGGTGTTGAAATGCAAATGGATGCCTTTGCGCTCAAGTTCATCCTTAACAAACCCACGCACGCTTTCATCGAAGCCACGCAGAAACAACGGACCACGATAGAGAAGATGGCTTTCAACGCCGAGGCCGTTGAAGATCCCGGCGAATTCCACGGCGATATAGCCACCGCCGACGATGATCGCATGCCGTGGAAAGTTCGGGAGGTAAAACACATCCGTTGATGTGATGGTGTGTTCGTCGCCAGGAAATGAAGGCGCGTAAGGGCTTGATCCCGTAGCGATGAGGATGTTGTCAGCAGTCATCCGCTGCCCTTCCATCTCGATGGTGTGTGCGTCCAACAGCCGGGCGACACCTCGATGAATCTTGACGCCTGCGTTCACCAACAAGTTTTGGTAAACACCGTTCAGACGTTCGATCTCTTTGGTTTTGTTGTCCCGAAGCGTCGCCCAATCGAACTGACGTGCGCCGACAAGCCAGCCAAAACCCGCGGCGTCATCAAACTCTTCGGCAAACTGAGCGCCATAAACAAAGAGTTTTTTGGGTACACAACCGACGTTCACACACGTCCCACCCAGAAACGTTGATTCAGCAATACCGACGCGAGCACCGGCACGCGCTGACATACGGCTGGCACGCACCCCACCGCTGCCCGCGCCTATCACGAAGAGATCGTACTCAAAAGACAAGCTCATCCCCTAGATTAGTTAATTTACTGTTTATTAAGTTCAGCGTGGTGACTGTCACCCACAATGTCATCAGCATCACCCGTCGACGACCGGTTCGCCCAACGAATTCCAAAAAAAAGTTCACCCTGTACCGGACAACTTACCGAACTTTCTCGGTTGAAATGTGATGTCCGTTCGAATCGGATCCCGTACGCCTCATACGGGGCGAGTGTGCCGCTTAACGACACCCTAGTCGAAGCCTGTTGCCAATTCACGATTGCCTCACGGACTGAACGGGACGAATTGAAATACCATGGATGGCCTGTATCGAAAAAAACCAGCACGGACGCAGCGATGCCTGCCAAACAAGACCCTTTCAGATTCGACCGCCGGTCTGAACCGATGTGTTCCCCTACCCAAAGGTGGTCGCTTGCGTTTACGCAGGCTTCACTCCATCGATAGGGACATGCCCAGCAAACGCATTCTATTTGTTTCCCCGATTCCAACCGTTCCTCAAACGGCAGGCAATAGAACCCGGGTTGCATCGTTGCTTGAAGCACTCGCTGAATCAGGTCACGACATCTGGTTTTTGTTTATTCGACAGGAGGCCGGCGATGAAGCAGAAATGCGAAAACGTTGGGGTGATCGATTCATCGCGGTCGATTGGAAGGAGCCGTGGGTTCCATTGCACCGTCGATTGAAGAGAAAGTTCTTGGGTTACTTCTCTTCGGACCACCGGTATGGCCTCGATATCGACGAGTGGTATGACTCCAACCTCGATGGCGTTGTTACTCGGCTGCAGGGCGAACATCGATTCGACGTAGTCATTTGTAGCTACGTTTTTTTCTCACAAGTGCTCACGCTTTTCGGTCCGGACGTCTTGCGGATCATTGACACTCACGACGCGTTCGCAAACAGGTACCGCCAATATCTTGCGCGCGGAGAAATACCTGCCCGGTTTTCGACCTCGGAAGCAGGAGAAAAAATGGCGTTTGATCGAGCAGATCTGGTTTTTGCGATTCAGGAGAAGGAACGCGAAGTATTCAGCCGGATGACCCGTACGCCGGTGGTGACGCTCTCGCACATGACTCCGCTGAATTTCCTGGATGGCAAACTTGCGATTCCGGGCCGGATGTTGTTTGTGGCCTCGGACAACTCCATAAACGTGCATGGCATACAAACGTTTATTCGGGAGGCACTACCTCTCATTCGTGCCCAGGTACCGAGTGCCTATCTTTGTTTGGCCGGCTCGATCTGCAAGGCGGTCGACGAGCACTCCGGAGTCATCAAGCTGGGCCGTGTCGATGATTTGCAGTCCGCGTACCAGCATGCCCAAGTCATAGTCAATCCGGTGCTGTTTAACACGGGTTTGAGCATCAAAAACCTCGAAGCGCTTGGCTTCGGAAAGCCGCTGGTGACGGCGACCGTTGGCACCGAAGGCATGGAAGCGGGCATTGGAACGGCATTCGAAGCCGCTGATTCACCGACGGATTTCGCTTTGCGGTGTATTGGACTTCTAGTTGATGACTCACACCGAACCGCAGTCACTGAAGGCTCCATCCGCTACATCGAACAGTGCAATAGAAACATCGCTTCGACGCTGGCGGATGCACTGAAGAGAAGAGTAACAGCATGAAACTCCTCACGGTATTCGGGACGCGGCCTGAAGCAATCAAGATGGCTCCGCTGGTACAAGCATTCGACGCAGCGCCCGGTATTGAATCCAAAGTTTGTGTGACTGCCCAGCATCGGGACATGCTCGACTAGGTGCTTCGACTGTTTCACATCGAACCGCACTATGATCTAAACCTGATGTCTGCCGGGCAGGATTTAACAGACATCACCTGTGGTGTTTTGCGTGGCTTACGGGACGTACTACGCGATTATCGACTCGACCGAGTCCTGGTTCATGGCGATACTGCGACCACGCTATCTACCGCGCTCGCAGCCTACTTTGAGCGAATTCCCGTGGGGCATGTCGAAGCCGGTCTGCGTACTGGAAACATCTATTCGCCGTGGCCCGAAGAGATCAATCGTATGGTCGCTGGATCGATCGCCGATCTACATTTCGCCCCGACTGAAGGGGCTCGTCAGAACCTGCTCCGTGAAGGCAAGCGTATCGACTCGATCCATGTAACCGGAAACACTGTCATCGACACACTACTGCAGGTTTCCACTCGGCTGAACGAAGATCTCGCAACTCAAATGAAATTCAGCCAGCAGTTTTCGTTCCTCGACGCCTAACATCGGATGATTCTTGTTACGGGTCATCGCCGAGAGTGTTTCGGCGGCGGGTTCGAACGGATTTGTCACGCTTTGGCCCGAATTGCAGAGCGCGGTGATGTGTAGGTCGTCTACCCAGTACACCTTAACCCCAATGTGCAGGCTCCCGTACGGGAGATCCTTGGCAATCGATCGAACGTTTTTCTGATTGACCCGCAGGACTACCTGCCCTTCGTCTACCTTATGAAACGCTGTCACTTTCTGATCACCGATTCAGGTGGGGTGCAAGAGGAAGCTCCGGCATTGGGGAAACCCGTTCTCGTCATGCGGGATACAACCGAGCGTCCAGAAGCAGTCGACGCTGGAACCGTCCGCCTGGTAGGAACGAATGAAGATCGAATTTGTGACGAAGCGACCAAACTGCTTGATGACAGCGCCGCCTACAAGGAGATGAGCCTTGCTCACAATCCTTATGGCGATGGCTAGGCATGCCCACGAATAGTCCGGCTGATACGCGAACACCACGGTCTGTAAGCCGTTTTAAGAGTCCATCTTCTGAAGGAAATTGCGACGTGTTGATTACCAATTTTCAAAAGGACGTGCTGGTCGACTACGAAGCAGCACTTGATCAGTTTTTCGACGCTGAAACCGGTGGTGTTCTCGAACCCGGGAGGCAGGACGGTGCTCCACGGTTTCTTTTTACCGAAGTCACCGGATATGCACTTCTCGATTTTCTCACCCTTCATTCATTGACTGGAGATGCTCGCTATCTGCAGCTCATGGCCAGGAGTGCCGACTGGATCCGTGATCACGGACAGGACAGCACTGGGGGAATACTGACCCGATTTTATTTCGAACACGACACTCGCCCTGAACTGGCCTACACCTCCTTCTCCGGGCGCCGCATTTACGCGTTTGATACGGGGATCTGTGTGCGTGGAATGGTCGCGGCGTATCGAACGCTGGGTACAGCGTCCTATCTCGATTCGGCAGTTCGAATGGCTGAGTTCATGATCGATTCGATGATCGATGCAAACGGTGAAGTCCACGCGATTTTTGATGCCCGCTAAGGAACGCCTGTACCTGCAGACACTAACGTCTGGTCGCGAGCCTTTGGTACGTTTCTTACCAAAGTAGCCGAGGCGTTTGTGGACCTCGATGAGGTCGCAGGAAGTGGTCGATATCGCGATTACGCAGTCCGCATCTGTGATGCCGCGCTGAAGTTTGTGGGAGATAACGGGGCGATTCAAAAGTCTAACGGGCGTACTGAGCTGCATCCGCACTGTTACGCGACGGAGGGATTCCTGCATGTTGGCAGAATGACCGGCGAGCAGCGTTTCGTTGATGCTGCGAAGCGCGCGACCGAATGGGCGCTCCGTCAATGCAACAATGGCGAGATACCGCAGAGCTTCGAATTCCCGTCAGGTCAACCGTCATCCCGTTTTCGAACAGACGCGCTAGCCCAAGTTCTAGCCCTTGGATCAGATCTGAGACATTTGGAGCAACTCGACTTTTCCCTCGATGGGTTGCTGGACGACCTTGCAGGCAGAGTTCTCGCACAGCGTGAAGGTGCACCAGGTTGGTACAGGTACGGCTTCTTCGAAAAACCAGTCGGAGGAAGAGAAGTCGCTGATACTCGAAGCTATTGGACCCAGATGTTCTGCTTGCGCGGTTTACATAAGTACTACGTGTCCTGGCTTGTCAGCAATTCCTGTGTGGCGATTCTTGCAGGTGGTATCGGATCGAGAGTCTGGCCAATTTCTTGTGAAAATCGCCCAAAGCCGGTGTCCATGTCACTGCTCGGCGATCGATCACTTTTGCAGGAGACGATCCGACGTTTCCGCCACGACCTGTTGGTCCCCTCCTCACGTATTTATATTCTCTGCAGCCGAAACGCACTCAGCCAGGTGATCGAACAGGCGTCGCAAGAAGGAATCCCTGCAGAAAACTGCGTACTTGAGTTAGTTCCAAAAGGCACCGTTCCAGCGGTGAATCTCGCCTGTGCAGGGATGCCGATCGCCGGAAAACCAGAAAACCGCCTTGTTGTTGTCAGCATGGCCGACAACGTGGTTGAACCCTATCACCGATTCCAGTCCGCACTGGTGTCCGCTCTGATTACCGCCAGAGAAAACGATGTACTCATCAGCGTCGGGCGCCAAGTGCCTTGGGGCACGGCTCGTGATGAACGGTTCGGGCATGCAAAGTATCGAAGGCAGATCGATGGCTACAGAACTTTTGAAGTTGAACGGTTCGCTGAAAAACCCGACGTCGCGACATTCGATGACTTGATGGCGTCACCTGGTGATCTAGCGTGGGAATCCGGGTGCGTGATCTTCAAGGAACAGTATTTTCGAAGCGTCGTTCCCATGGAAGCGGAATCCGGAAACCTGGCGGAACACCTGTTGTGCAAGGCGGCACCATGGGGTGCACAAACCCAGGACAGCGTTCGGGTCGCAACCGCGTTGATGGACCCTGGTGTTCGATTCGAGGACTTCGGGATTCCCGGGCAGAACATGATGCAGTTCTACCGTGGGCACCCGTTGTACGACCGAGGGCACAGTAACATCTGTGTCGGCACGCCGGAGCAAGTCAAGCTGGTCGCCTGCGGTAACAATCTCATCATCTCTGATGAACTGCCGGTCGAGGTCTATGGGCTTGAGGGTTTTGTAGTCATCGACAACGCAGTGACCAACACGACGGTCATCATGAAGCTAGCCGATGTGCCGCACCTGCCGAGTCTGTACAGACTCTTCCTCGGATCGAAAGACTATGAAGCTTTTGTTGCGGGTGGACCGCGGGCCATCAACTCAAGCCCAACGACGTTTGTCGAGCGCAGCCCTAACACCAGAAGTCGTTGTGGTTTCGGCTTGGTGTTTGCATACAACTTTGATGAGCCCCTGAGCATCGAACGAACACGTCATGGATAGAGAGTTACCAACGACCAGTTACCCTCGCTCGCGCCTTCTGACTTCGAACTTTTTGTACATAAGCAGGCAGAAGATCCCAGGCTGGTTGAACATCTGGTTAGAGTAGGCGCTGTTGCCAAGGTCATCGCCCGCGATGACCTTGTACTCTCAAACTTTGCTTCAGAAGTACTCGGCTGCCTCTCGCTCTATCATGCATTCGGAGTGTACCTCACGGAGTCCGGAGAACTTCAGGAGCAAGCAGCCCAAGAGCGGCTCAAGCAGATCTCGGATCTGGATGCTCGTCAGTTGGACTCACGTGTGCTGCACGCCCTGCTCGAACTCGGCACCCCTCTGGGTAATCCGCATTAGCGAGATGGCTCCCTGTTGATCAATCGTCACGTCAATTCGACGGTCGCGTGGATCGAAAAACGTCGCCCGACGGATCGAAGGCTCCGGGATATCGTCGTTGGATTGTTGCAAGCGCAGAACAATCCTGCTGCGTTTCGTTCATTCGTTCAGTCGATGCCACGCATGGGTTATGCGGACCTCACAGGCGAAATTGAGAAGTTGTTTGCAGCGTTCAAACTCGCTCAACATGTCTGCAATGGTCGATGGCGCTGGAAGCGGGAGCACCGTGGTAGCGCGGGTGCTCGCCGAACGTGGTTCCTCGAGCATGATCGAGGGTCGCTCGAAGAGATGGCATTTATTGCCGCCTTCTCGACGCGATGGCTCGTCGAAGCAGGAATCAATCCAGAGCCTTACATCAACAGATTACAAAAGTTGTTCGCCGAGAAATCGTCCACTTTCGGCGATCTTCTCGCGCAAATGCAGGACGGAGAACCCGATCCACTTGCCGACGAAATTTACCGGGTCGTAACGAGCGGGACCGAAGACGGTCTTGTGCTGCACAACAAGGTCGCGGAAGTCGCGAACACAGCGCTCCACTCCGGAGCAGGTTCCAGTACATGGCGGCAGATCATGGAACTGCCGACTCATTTAGATCGAGTTGCGTGCCAAGTGTCCGAGCAACATTCGAGCGCGAGTGGAGCGATCCGTGAAGCCTTACTCGAGTTCTATCACGCGAATTGGCGTGAGCTTCGTGGCCGGGTGTCATCCGAGCTCATTACTTCGCTCGAGGAGCATCCCGCGGCCTAGTGCGACGGGACGTTCGCAAGAGTTTGGCAGCGGACATACGCCGTGGGTGAGGCGTCCGTAGAGGCAAAACCCAGCCGAAGCGATTGGGCTGGGTTAACTCACAAAGGTGTCAACGAAACGATCTCGCAACAGGTTTTTCTGCACTTTCCCCATGGTATTGCGTGGCAATTCAGGAACACAAAAAACGGCCTTGGGCTCTTTGAATTTCGCCAACCGCTCAGTCAGATGCACCGAGAGATCTTCGAGTCTGATCTCGCCTCCTGAAGAAACCAGTACTGCGACCACGGCTTCACCAAAATCAGGATGTGGCACACCGATGACTGCGGATTCCTGAATCCCCGGCAACGTATCGAGCACCTCTTCAATTTCCTTTGGATACACGTTGTATCCCCCGGAGATTACCAAGTCTTTGCCGCGGCCGACGATACTCACCCGCCCGTCGGCTGTTTGAGTTCCAAGGTCACCGGTGATAAACCAACCCGCAGCTCGAATTTCATCGCGAGTTTTTTCCTGCATACGCCAGTAACCAGAGAAGACGTTGGGTCCACGCACTTCGATCATGCCCACTTCGCCGTGGGGCAGCGGGTTACCTGTTTGATCGGCGATGTGCACATCCACACCCGGCAACGCAAAACCTACGGTGCCGGGAACCCGTTCGCCGTGTAACGGGTTGGTGGTGTTGATGATGGTTTCGCTCATCCCGTAACGTTCGAGAATCCGATAACCGGTGCGCGACTCGAACTCAGCAAAGGTCTGCGGTGTGAGTGGCGCCGAGCCTGAGATAAAAAGTCGCATGTGCTGGACGCTCGCTCGGTTCAACTCGCGCTCTGCGAGTAGACGCGTATAGAACGTCGGCACCCCCATCAACACGGTGGCATCTTTGAGTCGATCGAGCGTCTGCTCCGCCACAAACTTTGGTAACCAGATCATGGGAGTACCGGTCAGCAGCGCGCAGTGCAAGGCGATAAAGAGCCCATGTACATGGAACACCGGGAGCGCGTGTAGCAATACGTCATCGGGTTGCCAACCCCAAGCTTCGATTAACGCATCGGCGTTAGACGAGAGGTTGGCGTGGCTGAGCATGGCGCCTTTGGATCGACCTGTGGTTCCCGACGTATAGACGATGGCCGCAAGGTCGGTTTTCGTAATCACTTCGATTGCCGAATCAGTGTCGGCTGCTTCGGCAAGCGTTGCGATGGAGCCATTGCCCTGCCTGTCGAGGGTCATAAAGCGAATCTTAGGGAACCGAGATTGCAGGGCTAGCACTGCATCTCCACACACGAACACCGCGGCGTCCGCATCCGACAAGAAGTAAGCCACCTCTTCTCGCGTATAAGCGGTGTTGAGTGGCACATAGACGCCACCACACTGCAATGTTCCAAGGTAGAGCGCGAGGTTGGCCGCCGACTTTTCGACCTGCACGACCACCCGATCACCTTTCGCCACGCTCAATCGGCGTAATACTGACGCGTACCGGCCCGCCGCTTCGAAGAGCATCCGGTATGTCACTTTTTCGCCGTTCTCTAGGAAAAGTGCGGCTTTTGCCTCGGCCAATGCCGCCGCGTGCTTGAGCCTGTGAAAAAAGCTGCCCTTATTGTGATTCAAGATAGTTCTGCTAACTGATTGATTTGAAGAGATGAAAGCATTGCGTCGTTACACTTCTGAGAGTACTCTGCCGCCACTGCGCAAGGATTTGAGGACGCATCGAACCAGAAGACAGTTACGTCGGCATCAGTTGTCCCCCCTCTGAAAACCAGAAGCGGAGACCAGGAGCAGAAACTCGACGAACCGTCATTGGTCATTCCCCCAGTAAAAAAATAAAAACATGGGAAGCTGAACCGCCAGTCACTGGCGGTTTTTTTTGTCTGCGATTTGCTCGTCTTGACCTCTCCACAGCACCACCGCCCGGCGTCGTTACCCTCGGTACCTGATTCCCTCGCGTGCTACTTCTCGTCGCCCTGTTTCACTTCGTCCGGTTCTGAGGGCGTAATTTCTTTGGGGAGCTCCACGATGTTAAGTGCCCAGGCAAAACCGAGAATCTCTTCCGAATCCGGGTGCAGCTGCAGGGCTTTTTCCGCATCGATGCGTGCGGACTCGATGTCGCCAATACGCTGAAACAACAGCGCGCGGTTGTAATGAGCAATACCGAGTCGGTCGTCGGCGATGCGGATAGCGACATCAAGGTCACTCAACGCTTCTGGAAATCGCTGCGCTCGCATGTAGACGTTAGCGCGGTTGATCCACGTCGCCGACAGTTCCGCGGCCAGTTTTACCGCTCGGTTGTGATCCTGAAGGGCTGCTCGCAGTCGTCCTTCACGGGCATACAAGATGCCACGATTGGCATGTGTTGCCGCCACTTCTTTGCGCCCGAGTGCCTGGATATCGAGGGCGGAATCACAGGATTCAAAGTCGGGATTCATGCGATCCCGTTCAACTTCCAAAAAACACTCGTGGGCGGGCGATGAGTTCAGCAGAACAGTCACGGCCGCAGCGAATGCCGCCGGGCCGGTCACCAAGGCAAGCGCAAGTAAGCCAGCACTTTTCAACTTACTCATGGTGCATCGCCCTCCTCCACAACGGTCTCGGATTCGACGCCAGCAGGACCGGGCAACAACGGCTCGGATGGTACCGGCACGACCGCTTGTTGTTCTGCGATCCCTAAAGTTTGTATCCATGGCGTCAACACTCTTCGAACGATCCCTCGACCAAACTCGCCATACCACACTCTCGGGTCCTGAGCAGGGCGCGGCATATCGTCATCCTTTGGTAACAAGCGGACTGCGCGTAAGGTACCGATACCCAGCTCGAGGCGTTCTTCAGAAAGGTAGATCGAAGCCAGCCGCGCCCAGCATCCATGTTCGACAGCAACCAACTCCATGGTCCTAACACACTCCAGTTCCTCACGGGCGCTGTTCAACAGCTCGAGCAGTTGATAGTGCTGATACGGCAACGACAGAAAGAAGCGACCGCGACGTTCACTCGACAGCGTCATGTCATCGAGACTATCGAGCTGTTGTCGCACCGCCTCAGCATCATCGGGTTTTTGCATGGGCACGCGCTTGCGCAGCGTATCGAGACGACGAATCAGATCTTCAGCAATCGCGAGGCGCTCAGCGCGGGCGAGTGGCGCGACACTGTCGAGACCGAGCAGACTCCAGGCTTCTGCTGCACTTACGGGTGACGACAGCCAAGAAAACACCACCAAGATCACGATCAAAAAATTCTTGGAGATCATTTGCACCCGCGAAACGTTCATTGAATCAAGCCTCTGTCGTCACTTTGCTAATCCGCCATCATGCCCGGCTGCCCTTCTATAGGCGGGTATTCAGACGGCGTACACGGGCGATCTTGCGCTGAATCGAACCCGACGACTAGATGGAAACTTCTTCAGCGAACGGCAGGCTCCGTCACTCGATACGCCTGCATACGTGTCCGACGTTCGGGAGAAATTTCTACGGCTTTGCGGGCCTGCAGGTCCAGAACCACAGCGACAGCTTCACCACTCATGACACAAGTGTCATCGTCCGCATCAAACAGCAGATGGACGAACTGCTGCAGTTTCACGCTCACGTTGCGCACCCCTGACCAGATTTCATAGCGGCCACCGACCGCGAGCACCTGGTGATGGCACATACGGTATTCCAATACAGCCCCGCCCTGAAAACCGTTGGCACGGGCTGCCTGCTCATCCGCCGTCTGTAACACGGCCCAGAGGTTGGGCATGGCATCAGACATACGGCCCATGAGTGCATGGGGGGGAAGTTGGCCGCGTTCGTCGCACTCCGCCCGATCAATCACACCTTTGCCGATCAACGTGAAGCCCAGTGCCTTTGCCTCGGTGCGGCGCAAGCGACCGAAGGGTGAATCCGCCAGCGGCAACCCGCGAGGACCGATGTGCGGTGGAAGCACCAGATCCGATGTGTTCGCCAGTCCGTGAGCCTCCACCTCAGTGTCCGCCAAAAACGTCGCGAGCACCGTCTCGCTGAAGGAATGGCGCAGCTCGATCACGTGGCGCAGGCGTTCACCCTCGATGCCTGCCAGAGCAACAAATCCGCTGATGGGCGTAGCCAGGCGTGCTTCAGCCAGGTAGCGCATATGCTGCAGAACGAGTCGTCCTCGTCTGCTGAAAACGGCAGCTGGAAGAACTTCCGCCAAGGCGTTGGTGAGTGCTTCGTTTGCCATCCGGGAATAAAAACGGACGTTGAGATGGTCGTTCTCGTCACACTCCCAACGATTCACGCTTCCTTTGAAGACCAACCGCCAATCAAGGGACGCCGCAACGGGAGGCGCCTTTGGTGTGTCGTTCACGAGAATCTCCGGGTCGAGTGGGCTGCGAAGTAGATATCCGCCTTAAGGAACCTCAGATTAATGTCTTTTTCCGCCATAACTGCGTTGGTCGTCGCTCCACAAAATCGCGGATTTACTGCATATCCGCGATTTTCCTCCGCTCCGCCCGCCTTGTTCTGACGAAAAAATCCTATTGTTCAGAGTTTCCTTAAGGGGTTTCGCGCGGTTCACGACGGGGAATGTGAGGAAAATCCTCAGGCACGTTGAGGTTGTTTCGGACGAAGTGATTCCATCGTTCCGCCGCCCTTTCGGCAGCAGAGCGATGCACATCTGCAGCGGAATACTCTACATCGACGAAAGTCGAGATACAGGCGCGATAGACATCGACGTCAGCAACAAATCGGTTCCACTTTTCGACGTCGCTACGTGATGGACGTGAGGGTTCGTTGCATGCTGCTTCGGGTGAAAGCGGATGCGCGTTGGCTTCCATGCACAGCAACATCCCGGTGAACAGCAGCGCCGTTCTCACGCGGGCTTGGGCGAATTGAGCCGAAAGAACACGTAACCACCTACCGCGCCTGCAAGCCCTTGGAGGATCAGGCCCAGTGGTGTCGTCGTGGCCCACACCGGATTCATGTCGAAAGCGAGCCTGAGTCCCAAATGTATCGCCAGCACTGCGGTGAATCCGCCCAGCACATAACCTGGGAGCCTGAGCCCTTGTCGATTGCGAACGATGAGCGCCACTACGCCATAGGCTACGACCATGGCGAGCCCGATGATCGCGCCATAGGGAATTACCATGCCGGCGATATCGTGACCGATCGCTTCGAGCCGCTCCGCAAACGTGACTTCACGGCCAAGACCTTCGAGATAAGCCAGAATGGACTGGGTGGCTGCGGCGACTGCCAGCACGTACGTCGCGACCCAGGCGATCACAAACGCGAATGCTCGTTTTCCCATGTATGCTTCTTCCGTCTTTGCTGGAGTCATTGAATGCTAACCCGATTGACCACCCTTTTCTGCGTCGGCGTGTTGTCACAGATTATGTTTGCGTCGGTGGCAACGGCCGGTTATCGATTGGAAACTGTGGCCAGCGGCCTGGAAATTCCCTGGGGTCTTGCGTTTCTGCCTGATGGTCGTTATCTGGTTACGGAGCACCCAGGACGACTGCGTATCGTCGCTGCGGACGGTACGGTAAGCGGGCCTGTCGGGGGCGTTCCGCCGGTCTATTTCAAGAGCCAAGGTGGACTCTTCGACGTTATTGTGGATCGGGATTTCGTCAACAACGGACAGCTCTTCCTCACTTACGCCGAAGGGATGCCTAGAGATAACGGCACCGCCATCGCGCGAGCGACGCTGGTTGAAAACGCTGATGGTGCAAAGCTGGAAAATCTCAGCGTCATTTTCAGAGTTGAACGCCGCAAGAACACGCCTGTTCATTACGGCGGGCGGTTGGTGATTTTGGGTGACGGCAATCTGCTCCTGACGACGGGTGATGGGTTCTCCTTCAGGCACGAATCCCAGGATGTGAAGAGCCAACTCGGTAAAACACTGCGGTTGACTCCGGATGGTAAGCCGGCACCCGGCAACCCTTTCCCAGATGCACCTTATGTGTGGACGTGGGGCCATCGTAATCCACAGGGACTTGCGATCGCAGCCGACGGCACGGTATGGCTGAACGAACACGGTCCCCAAGGGGGCGATGAACTCAACCGCATTGAACCGGGCAAGAACTTTGGCTGGCCCGCGATCTGTTATTGCCTGGACTATACCGGCGCCTATGTCACGCCCTATACCGAGTGGCCCGGCATGGAGCAACCAGAATTTTATTGGCGCCCCTCCATTGGTCCGTCAGGGCTTGCTATCTACGAAGGCGACCAGTTCCCGGAATGGCGCGGTGACTTCTTTGTGGGTGCGCTGGTCAACCGTGAAGTGAGGCGGTTACACCGGGGCGAGGATGGCAAACTGATCGAAGAAAAACTCTTCAGCGAAATCGGCGAACGGGTGCGCGATGTACGAACCGGTCCCGACGGCGCGCTCTACTTCACTGTGGAAGGCAAAGATGGGCGCATCATGCGAGCGGTTTCCGATCAACCGCAACCAACGGTGCCTGTAGAAACACCAGTGGATTCACTCGTTCCAGAAACAGCAGGACCCGAAACAACAAGACCCGAACCGGCACCTGCCATGTAGAGGATTCCTCCGCCTAGGACGTCAGCCTTTCGGCTGGCGTCCCAATACGGCGCAGCCACTCGCGCCAAACATCCCGCCAACACCAAGACACAGGGCAACTTCGACACCGGCTACTTGAGCCGCGGCCTCGCCTCTCACTTGGCGAACACTTTCCTGCAGTGCATACATGCCATACATGCCGGAGTGCATGTAAGACAAACCACCGCCGTTAGTGTTGGTCGGAAGTTTGCCTCCGGGGGCTGTGTTCCCTTCGGCGATGAAGGCGCCGGCCTCACCTTTTTTGCAAAAACCCAAGTCTTCGAGACCATAGATCGGTAGATGGGCAAAGGCATCGTAGATCATGAGGTGGTCCACATCGCTGTGGTTGATTCCCGCTTCGCCCATCGCGTCGGATCCGGCGACCCGAAACGCACGTGAGCTGGTCAGGCTTTCCATCTGACTGATGATCTGCGTCTCAGAGCTTTCCCCGGTCCCCCAGATATGCGCCGCTGGTTTGGGGAAGTCCTTGGCTCGGTCGGCCTTGGTGAGAATGAGCGCACCACCCCCATCGGTGACGAGGCAACACTCCAGTAGATGAAAGGGATAAGCGATCATCCGTGAGCGGAAGACATCTTCCACGGTGATCAGATCACGCATGAACGCGCGTGGATTACGGCTCGCCCATTGGCGTTGCACTACAGCCACCATGGCCAGTTGTTCATGGGTGAGTCCATAGTCTTTCATGTACCGAAGCACCGGCACGGTAAACATCGTCGGCGGCCCGACGACGCCGAACGGTGCTTCGAACTGACCGGCAAACGACGCGGGCGCGGGTGCAAATCCGGATTTACCGACCCTAGACTTGCCACTTTCACCGTGTGTAATCAGCACCGTTTCACAGTGGCCCGCGAGGATCGCCGCCACCGCGTGGCGTACGTGCACCATGAAGGAACAACCGCCAACGGAGGTGCCGTCGACCCAACGTGGTTTAAGGCCCAGATACTGAGCCACCTCAGTTGGTCGAAAGCCAGCGGTTGCAAAGCCATCGATATCGCGCGCCGAAATGCCCGCGTCAGCGAACGCGTTTAACGCTGCGTCGGCATGCAGTTGTATCTCTGACAAGCCTGGAATCACGCCGAGTTCTGTGGTTTCAGCTGCTCCGACAATCGCGATACCGGTCATCGATGTTCTCCGGAAGCCACTACACGACGAAACAACGGCAAGGTGATCTGCTCGTTCTGTTTCTGCCAAACCACTTGCAGTGGCATATCAAGAACGAGCGACTCAGGCGTTTGTGGGCACTCCACGATATTGCTCATCATGCGAGGGCCTTCTTCGAGTTTGATCAGTGCAATGGCATACGGCTCTGACCAGGCAGGATGCGGCCGATGGTTGATGACATAACTTTCCAGCGTTCCGCGACCGCTCGCAACAAAGACCTCAACATGGCGACTGCTGCACTCCGGGCAAAACGGTCGTGGTGGGAAATAAGTGGTGTCACATGTCTGGCAACGTTGCAAACGCAATTCGCCGCTACGTGTTCCCGCCCAGAAGTGTTCTGTTTCGGGTGTGGGCTGTGGCAATGGCCGCTCTGGCATATCGTCGCTCCGCGAATCGTGATAATCCGTGAGTATCCCAACGCTGCAGATTGACGTGCAACCCAACGAGCCGGAAACGCCGGAAAGTGTGCCGAACGATCAGAATTTTGACCGCACTGACGCACTCAATGTGCTGCTTGTGATCGGTGACCTCGGCTTTGGTGGCGCTGAACGCCAAGTGTTGATGCCGGCGAATGGATGGGCACGGCTTGGACATAACGTCCACATCGCGATTTTTTCGAACTTTGCTCCACTCGCCTCAGCGCTCATCGAACCGAGTCGACTTCATCTGTTGCCAGGTCGATCTCCATGGGCCCTTTTCCGCCTCGCCCGACGGCTCCACACGCAGGTCTTGCATGGTTTTTTGATCGATGCGGAAATTCTCTGTTGTCTCGCCGTACGTCTTCTACCTCGTGCGGTGGCGATCGGTTCGGAACGCAGTAGCCGGCACGATTACGCGTGGTGGCAAGATTTTCTGTACCGGTCCTGCACTACCAATATGAAGGCCTGTATTGCCAATTCGGATGAAGGTCTCCGTTGACACTCCACACACTTTCGCCGCGCGCGCGCACGTTATCGGGTGGTGCGCAACGGTGTCGACTCGAGCCGATTCGCTCCGGGCTCAGGCACAGCCGTACGCGCTGGTCTCGGCGTTGGTCCGGACACGTTACTGATCGGCATGTTTGCGAGTTTTAAACCGGTCAAGAACCATGCGGTGTTGCTGAAGGCGACGTCTCAACTCATTCAACGCGGAATCGATGTGCAGCTCTTGTTGGCCGGCGACTCCGTCGCGCGAGGCAGCGCAAGCTCAATACTCGAGCTCGGACGATTGGAATCGTTGATTGCAGAGCTGAAGCTCGATGATCGAGTGATCACCACCGGACATCGCGACGATCCCGAAACGCTCTATCGCGCCTGCGATGTCACGGTGTTACCTTCGCTCTGCGAAGGCACACCGAACGTGGTGCTGGAATCGATCGCGTGTGGTGTACCCGCTATCGTCGCGGATGTGCCGGGTTGCAGGGAGGTCGCCTCACTGTGTCCGACGATTCGCACCTTTCAGTCCGGTGACGTGGATCACCTTGTTAGTGTTCTGACCACCGTTTACACCCAGCGCCATCGTCTCGTTGATCTCGGTCGTCTCGGCCGTGACCAGGTCCTCCTGCACTATGAAGAATCGCGCATGCTCGATGAAATGCAGACTGCCTACCAAGAGGTTCTCGGCCAACGCGGCGCTTAAGCGGTGGGCGGCATCCGCATCAGACGAGGAAGTACGCACCTTCAAGTGTCGGCGAACCCTCCGTTCTAGCCACACCCTTGGCGATTATGTACTCGAGCGCTGCAAACACGCTCCGACCTGCTGCGGGATACATGAATTCCGGTGTGTCGGTGTACATGCGTGGCACCATGTCCGCGATCTTCGAAACACCCTGACGCATACAGTCGATGATTTGCTGTTGGCGCTCGAGGCGATGTTCGATGAAGGCCCGGACGTGGGTTTTCGGATCGAGGATGCAGGGACCGTGTGTGGGCCAGTACACGGAGTCGTCTCGCTCGAGCAACAACTCAAGACTCTTCATATAGGCGGCCATGTCCCCATCGGGGGGAGAAATGATACTGGTGGACCAACCCATGACGTGGTCCCCCGTAAACAACGCCTTTTGTTCACGCAGTTGAAAACACAGATGATTGGACGTGTGCCCAGGCGTATAGACACATTCGATACTCCAGTCCCCACCTTGAATCACGTCGCGATGGCCGACCTGGATGTCGGGTGTGAAATCCATATCGCCACCCTCTTCAACCACGATGCCGGCTGCCACCTTGCCAGCGCCGTGAGGACCAAATCCGTAGGTGTTCGCGTCTACTTCCGCCTTGATCAACGCGGCGCCTGGAGAATGGTCCATGTGGGTATGGGTGATAAGGATGTGACTGATCCGCTCTCCAGCTACCGCTGCCATGACGTTGCGGATGTGTTCAGCGTCGGCCGGACCGGGGTCAATGACCGCGACACTCCCCGTACCCAGAATGTAGGTTCCTGTGCCGTGAAAGGTGAAAGGGCTAGGGTTTTTGGCGATAACCCGACGAATTCCCGGGGCGACGGTCTCGACATGACCATATTCAAAACTCAGCTCGCGCAGATAGGGAATCTTTACCGCCATGGACTGTCTCGGGAACTTTGGGGGCGGCAAGGATAGCCGGAGCGACCGCCGTTGAGAAACGACGCGTGTGTGCGGGATCTGCGAGCGCTTCAGCGAAAGAGGAAACTGGCGAGCAGTACCAGGAATACCACACCTCCCACGCGAACCCATCGGTGTGCCCACAGACTTCCACCTTGTGAAGTTCGCGCAGCGTGATACGCAAACTCCACATCCCCCAAGCGCAAGTGGTCGCCGTCGGCCAGGTCCCGTACTACCGCCGCCTGCTGATTGACTGAAGTCGCTCCAATTCCCCCGACGGCAGTCAGTGTCGCCTGCTCAGGGCGAATCACGATTTCCACGTAGATTTCGGCGAGGCTCGGATGATCGATGCGGATTTCGCAAGCAGGTGCAGTGCCAATGCGCGAGCGTCCGTACATCAGCGGAAAGTGTTGACCTTACCGGAATCGGATAACCCCTCCAGGACATGTTGATCTTGAGCAGGGGTCGCCCTCCTCTGAGTCGAAACGTTTGGTGCGGCTTGGAGCCTTGCCACTGACGACACCGATGTCGCGGTGTTGTTGCGCTGTTGGCTCACCCCGCGTTTTTTGATACTCGACTCAATGTTAGCAACCAACGAACGACCGCCTTCGGACGTTTCATTCGACGTTGATCCGTCAAGCACTCGAATCGGTCGAAGGTCTTCATCCCGGAAGGGACGCATGACCGTCAGATCCTCACCGATGCCTCTTACCCTGAAAGCCAGCTCATCAAAACGCACTTCGTCGCCATGGAGGAGACGGCAACCACCGCGAATCGTCCGGCCATTCAACTGTGTGCCATTGGCGGAGCCGAGGTCTTGTATCCAAACGCCACCGGCCACCTGGACGATGCGAGCATGCCTTCTGGACACGTGTTCGCTGTCGAGCTGCAAACCACACTCCGGATGCCGACCTATCAAAAAGTCATCGGCAATGTCGTGAATCCGTTCGGTGTCCTGCTCAGCCAGTACCCAAGCTCGAATGCCATCTGCCTGTTCCCTCTCGATTCCGACGTGTACGGCCACGACACCAATGCCCAATACGTCACCCGGAATCAGGCTCCAGATGCCTTCAACTTCATTGCCGTTCAGCGCAAAGGTCGCGTTGCCGAGTGGAATCACGTTCGGTCCACGCTCACAGAGCTCCAACCTAAGATGAAAGTCGAGCACGTCTTCACCGGCGACGATTATATCGTTGTCGATGTGCCGGCCTATCGTGAGATTGCCTTGCACAAGTAAGGTTTCACCCTCGATCTTTAGTAAATAAGCAATGTCGGCTGTCGTCTCACCGTTTATCTCAGTGTTCGTCTCGGTGTCCATCGGGAGATTGAAGGCCCTTCCAGGAGGCGTTAGCTCTGTGCATCAAGTTCGGTCCATTCCTCACGCAGAGTCTGCCATCGCGTGATCCCGGGCACGATGGCTAAGGCTAAATCTAGATACTCCTGGGCTTCTCGACGTAAACCAGCATCCCATGCTTCTTGCGCCACTTGTGCGAGACGGCGTGCGACCTCGCGAAGTAAGGTATCCGCCTCGGTATTGCCAGGGTCAAGACGCTGTACTTCTCGAAGTGACTGAGTCGCATTACCACTGTCCGGTGCGGTGAGATAACCGTCGGCGATGTATCGTCGGGCCGCACTGAGTAGTCGGGTAAGGTTGGCGATGCGGGTTTGCTCAGAAACCAGTTGACGGCGAAACTCCTCGACCGCAGCGGGATCGAGATTAACGGCACTGGATTGGGTGATGAGATCGGCGACGGCAGGAAAATCACTGCCGCTTAAGCGGGTCGCCACGACCTCGCGAAGTTGCGCGACTACCTCATCGAGACCCTGCCGGGCGATGGTGTTGCCGGGATCGATCGACAGAACCTGGTGGTAAAGCACTGCCGCATTGTTGTCCGCGGGCGCTACCAACGCGCCAGATTCGCGATGTTGACGGGCCTCTTCCAAAAACTGACCGATCGTCGCACGGGTCGTATTGGCTTGCTGGATCGACTGTCGGATGGCCGCGATCTCCGGAAGATCCGGACTTGCGGTACTGGCTCGATCAAGATGACCGATAGCCGATTCCACGTCGCCTGCGGCGACACGTTCGCTCGCGAGACCAGCGTAATGCCGAGCGACGGTCTCGAGTTCTCGCATCGCGATGGGATGCCCCGGTGCCAGTCGTTGTACCTCGTTGAATGCCTGAATAGCGGCTGTGGCGGACGGGGCATCTGAAAGTCCATGACTTGCCAAAAGCGCGCGAGTGCTTTCCAGTAAGGCCTCGGCATTTCTGCGATCTTCGACCTCCCCCACGAGGCGCGAGAATTCAGCGTCATCCGGGAACGCAAGTCGCGCTTCCTGAAGACGCGCGTCGGCAGCGCTGAAGTTTCCATCACGCAACGCGCCGTCGATGGTGGACTTCCACTCATCCGCGATGCTCGCAAGACCTTCCCGTGCGTTGGCATGTTGAGGATCGATCTGCAGGACTCGCTCGTAGGCCGCTACAAGGGTACGCAATCCCTGGTTGGGATCCTGGCGTAACGATTGTGCTTCGTTCCAGGCATCGATCAACCCTGGTTTTTCAGCGAATCCAGCCTCAGCCAACAGTGATTGCAGGTCTTCAGGGTGGGTTGCGAGCCAATAAGCACCAGAGCTTACTGCCACCAAGGCTGCCACGAGACTGAGACTCATGGCGACGATGCGACGTCTCTGCCGACGACGTCCACGTGCCTCAGCACGACGCGGATCCTTAAACGTGACGAGAACACTTTCTGCGACGGCGCGTATCTCAGCAGAAGTGACTTCCCCGGTGCGGATGGTGACCCCGGGAAGCGAGCCTTCAAGGCGAAGCTGGTCGAGTGCCGCCACGACAGCTTCGCCCGTTTGGAAACGCTGCTCGGGACGTCGTGCCAGCAGGCGATCCATGATGGGTTGGAACGGTGCTAGATGGATCGGAAGGCGTGGCACTGAATTGTGTTGTTGGCTGACAACTTGATCAACGTCCTTGCCGGGGAATGGTACATCGCCGGTCAGTATCTGAAAGAGGATGACGCCTAGACTGTATAGATCTGTGCGGACATCTACGGGGTCTCTCAGCAGCACTTCAGGGCTCGCATAGGCTAGGCTCGCGAAGGGACGATCAGGGTTATCGGCGGACGACAGGCGTGCCGCGCCAAAGTCTATGAGGACGGCAGTGTCCGCATCACGAAACAACACATTCCCGGGCTTCACGTCGCCGTGTACAACCCCGCCGGATGCAGCGAAGTCGAGCGCTCGTGCCAGATCACTAACCACTTTGACGGCGAACGAAAGGTGCATTCCCCGGGCCAGGCGCGCATCCAGGCTGCCACCTTCAAGGTACTCGGTCACGAGACCCGCTGCTGCACCCTCCGTGGCGATATCCAGTACCTGCACGATGTTAGGGTGGATGAGATTCGAGGTGATCCGACATTCCGCTTCGAAACGCTTACGGAACAGGGGATCTTGAACCAGCTCTGCACGCACTCTTTTGAGCACACCGCGCCGACCTGAACGCCGATGGATGACACGAACCACCTCGCCCATACCACCCTTGTCTTCGCCAGCTTTGTTAAGTGGCGCGTCGAATTGCCACTGCGCCAACGGCGACATCAACTCTGGTTGATACTCAACCACGTTGAGGACGAAGTGAGAACACTCCGCCATCGATCAGATGACCGAGCACAAAGTTTCCTTCGCGAATCATGCGATCTCCGGAGGGATGCACGGCGAGGCCTTTGCCATGGGCCAGTCCGTTGATGCAGCGGTCACTGGAAAAAATCCACAATTCACCACGAATCTGCAGTCGACAACGTGGATTGGCGATCACTTGCACACTGTCACGCAAAGTACCCTGTTCCCAACGTTGGAGTTCTTTCGCGCCGTCAGGCCTTATTTTTACGCCAAATCCATGCATGCGGTTGGCAGCAAACTCCCCCTGATACACCGTGTCATCCCGCCAGAAGAAGCGGCCGATGCCTTCGCGCAGGTCGTTTCGAAACTCTCCTTCGTAGCGGTTGCCATTGGGCCATTCAAACCGGCCTTGGCCACTCTTCAAGCCGTTAACAAAGGCGCCCACGTAGCGACGCTCATCGGACCAGGCAAACGTGCCAACTCCATGTAAGACACCCCGCTGAAAATCGCCAGCATAGTTGTTGCCGCCAGCCCAGGTGAACGTCCCTCGCCCCGTTCGTTCGCCGGCGACGAATGCACCGGCATAAACATCACCATTGGCCCAGACAAAGCGGCCTTCCCCGTTGATCTGACTCGCGCGGAAACTACCCACGTAGCGGTCGCCGTTGGGCCACACTAATTCGCCATGCCCTTCTCGTTTGTCGAGTACAAAATCGCCGGTGTAGACGCGACCGTCTTTCCAGGTATAGGTGCCGTTTCCGTGCATAGCGTTGTTGGCAAAGTCACCTTCGTATCGATTGCCATTGGCCCAGATGTACACACCGGTGCCGGTACGGCGATCATCATCAACCTCACCTTCGTAGATGTCGCCGTTATCAAATTGAATCTTGCGAGTTTCGGCTATGGCCGGCGAACTCAAGAGAATGATCAGGAATACACGCAACAAACGGATCAACGCAGCGCGCAGGTGCAACGGCAGCGAGTCGAGTCGAAAGACCATCGCGTTAGGGTACGAACCGGATCTGGATGGCTTCACTGTTTTGCCCAGCGAGCACATCTGAGATCACAACCACTTTGGCGTTTTCCGGTAGGCCTTCACGCTGCCGAAGCACTTTAAAGGCCGTCTGAAGCGTGCGCTCTGGGTTACTGCTAAAGGCGGTACGGTGGGCGTAAACCGACCGATTCAGTGCAAGGCGGCGTCGGGTTTGACTGCTATTGGTAAACGCGTAGATCGGCACACGATGAGGACGAGCCGCAGTGACCAGATCCGCTGTAACCCCTCGCCGTGTGATGACGACAATGCCATCAGCGCGTAAGGACTCGGCCAGGGCTACGGCGTGAATGGTCATGTGTTGTTTGTCGGATTGAGGTTCAAGATCTTTCTCATAACCCAAACCAGGCCAACGCTCAGATTGTTCAGCAATGGCATGCAGCTGCGCGACGCAGCGTTCCGGATGAGCGCCTATGCTTGTTTCACCACTTAACATGACTGCATCCGCACCTTCGTAAATGGCGTTTGCCACGTCCGTGACTTCGGCGCGTGTTGGAATCGGGTTGACGATCATGCTTTCAAGCAGATGTGTGGCGACGATGCAGCGCTTTCCTTGCACCGCAGCCGCGTGAACGATACGCCGCTGGATATTCGGAAGGTCAGCGATATTGGTTTCGATACCAAGGTCGCCTCGAGCCACCATGACGCCGTCTGCAGCTTGTACGATACGGTGAACGTTGCGTACGCCTTCCTGGTCTTCAATTTTGGCGATGATCTTGACCTTGTCGGCCTTCTTGCCAAGCAACGCCCGAAGTTGATCGATGTCTTCCACATCGCGAACGAAACTCAGCGCAACAAAATCAATGTCGTTTGCCACCCCGAAGAGAATGTCGTCCCGGTCCTTGTCGGTGATGGCTGGCAGGTTCACCCATACGCCCGGCAAATTAACGTGCCTTCGACTGCCGAGGGTTCCGCCGTCGATCACCTTGCACACCAGTGCCTGATCCTGCTTACGGAGCACCTCAAAGTTGATCAGTCCATTGTCGACCGTGACCCGATTGCCCGGTTTAACGATGTCGACCAATTCCTGGTAGTTCACTTGAATCGAAGTGGTTTCAACGTCCGCTGCCCCTCGGACAGACAGCGTCACGATTTGCCCAGGTACGAGTGCGATGGGCTTGGTGAGCACGCCTGTCCGAATTTCCGGGCCTTGAGTATCGAGCATGACTGGTATGGGGTAAGGCACCTGGCGGTTCAGCGTCTTGATCCAGTGCATGACCTTGCCGGCGCTGACATGGTCTGCGTGGGACATGTTGATGCGGACCACGTTCATGCCAGCCGCGTACAGTGCCTTCAATTTGCTAAAGCTCGCCGTGGCTGGGCCAATAGTGCAGATAATCTTGGTGCGTCTCAGTGTCATATCAACGCCATCTCAGTGTCATGTGTTCGTCCAGAATGAATTGACAAGCTCGCCCACGAGCCGGGCTGGAGTGATGCGGGGTTCCCACATCGATGGAAAAAACTGCTGCCAGGTCGATTCGCGAAATCGGTGGTCAACCAGAAGTAGTACGCCACGGTGTTCGTCTGTCCTGATCAATCTGCCAGCGGCCTGCACGATTTTACTCATACCTGGTTGAATATACGCCATGAGGTGTCCATTCAGTCCACGGGAGTCGAAATGCGCTGCCGCTCGCTCCAGTTCCAACGATGGCGGTGACTGGGCAACGCCGATCACGATGACACCGGCGAGAGGAGTTTCGATCAGATCGATCGATTCGGAGAGCGTCCCACCCAAGACGATACCGAGCACAATCTGCTCGTGCTCCCCCAAGAGCTGGAGAAGCGACGTATCTTGCCCGGCAGATTGGGCCACAAAGTGTGTCGCTGCTTCGCCTGTTAAAACAAACTGATCTGCAAACTGCTGCAAATAACCATAAGAAGGAAAACACATCAGATAGCGCCCGGGTTTTGCGGCGCATACGGTGTGTAGCAGGTCCACGAGAGCTGGCAGTGTCGCGCCGCGGCGTCGCCACCGGGTGTCGATGTCGGGAACAATGAGTACCTGGAGCTGCTCGGGCGCAAAGGGTGAACCGGCTCGAGCGAACGACGCTGGATCTTCCTCTGGACTTATCCCGTGTACAGCCTGATATAGCGCAGGTGGTGAAACGGTCGCTGAAAACCTGATGACAGGTCCACTCTGCTTCCAGAGTGTCCGAAGATAGGGTGATGCATCTAGGCACTTACCATGTAACACCAAAGCTGTACCTGTACCTTCAACGATAAAGACGTATGGACAGGTGGCAAACCACTCGGAGAGGCGTAGCCAGCGCCACGCAGCAAACAACACGTGCAATACATCATCGGCCAAGGGCAATGGATGGTTTCGCTGCCACTCTGCGGAACTTTCGCCGAGACGTTGTAAGGGGATAAGGAGCGGACTGGGGTCTTGAACACACCGGCTTGCTGGGCCTTCTGCTGCGACGGATTTGCCGAAATTCAACAGAACCTTGTCGATGCTCCGCAGTGATTTAGCAATCGGAGCAGGCGCAAGCGGGATGGCTGCACGTACCTCAGCGCGCGACAACACCGGCGACAGTCCGGAGCACGCCCGCGGTGCAAGCTGATGCGCCTCGTCAATCAGCAGGATGGCGTCGGTATCCCCGGCAAACCGTTGCAAACGAACAACGGGATCAAGGACATAGTTGTAATCACCGATCACCACATCGAACCAGACACTCGCATCCAGTGAGAGTTCAAAGGGACATACCTGATGTTCACGAGCGATCACGGTGATCCGATCTCGCGTTGCCTCAGGGATTTGAAGTAATGCGTTGATCGCAGCACGACTTCGGTCGTAGTACCCACGTGCGTTGGGGCACACTTCAGGATCACAGGGTGTACCCGGTATCGGACAGATTTTTTCTTTCGCAGTGAGCATGATGCGTTTGAGTTGCCCGGTGCCACCATCGATCAATTCGAGTGCATGGAGTGCTGCCGCTGCGCCTGTGTTTCGACTGGTGAGATAAAGGACTCGACTTGCATTAGGCAGTGCTCGCGCGGCAGGCCAGGAAACTGCCAGTGTTTTTCCGCTGCCCGTGGGTGCCTCCAACAGCAATGGGTGGCGTTCGCGAATGGCTTCCGATGTTCTGCGGATCATGGCGCCTTGCCACGGGCGTAGCGTAGTCATAGGGAAGGACTTTTCATTGAGCCAGGTATCACGTCGTCGGCGATGGGCGATGCGTTCGCGAATCCAGTTCGCCCATTCATCCAGGCTACGCTGCAGGAAGATGTTGAGGTTCGCAGCGGTGGATTCTTCGGTGAAACTTCTCGAAGTCAGGGAATCGGGTTCGACGTAGGTCACTTGCACCCGCCACGTTTCACGGCCGGATTCCTGACGGGATAACAACGCGGCGTAGAGAAGCGCCTGTGCATGATGTTCGGCGAAAGGAACTTCCGGCCAGTTCCGCGAGGCTTTGATTTCCTCGACCAGGCCGATGCTTCGATCTACCCCGTCGGCCCGCCCTTTTAGCGTCAACGTGAATTCGGCGATACTAAAAGACTCACTCAACGCTACTTCTCGTTGGTAACACTCGCCCTTCTGTTTTTGCAATGCTGCCTGTCCCTTGATCCCTTCATCAGCCGTTACTCGTCCGCCTGGTTCAAATAGATCACCTCGGCGATGCACAAAGGCGGCGAGGTCTTTCACGGAAACTGAAGTCAGGTCGCGCACGAGGTCTCACGGCGACGACGATACTTCAGCACCGACGCGGGTATCGCGAGCGCTCCGAGACGTTTGAGCCATGCACGTTGTTGCGGCTGGAGCTGATCGCTCGGGCCTTTGACTTCAACAAACTCACAGGTGCCATCCGGCCAGGCAACGAAAAGATCCGGAAACCCGGTCCGACACCGACCAGGCGCCTGAATCACAACGTCGACCAGGCGTTTGAGGGTCTCCGTCGGCATCACCTTCAAAATACGTGCTAACTGATCTGGATCGATTGCGCGCCAATTCACAAGATCACAAGCGGTTCCATACTTCTCGAGATAACGTGCCTGAATAATCGACTGTGGATCACGGTGTGATGCAAACGCCGCCCGTGCCTGCTGCAGTGGAGCCGCTCGTGCTTTTGCAAAATCATCCCACCAGAGATCGTGGGGTGCAGACTGAAACGGATGGGTGAACGCACCCGGCGCTGGCCCAAAGATCACATCCCAGAAGGCAAGGCCAGTCAGCATCAGGGGCAAAACGTTTTCGAGATGCAGTCCCCAGGCACCTTCGGTTTCGAGCTCAGCAAGCGCATGGGCCTCGATGGCGCCTGGGTTCGGAGGAGGTCCGGGTTCGAACAAAGGACGTTCGCGAATCAAACACTCGTCTGGCTGTTTCAGCCCACGTTGTTTGCTGAAGCGTTCCGCAAAAATCTCCTCCTCGACACACCAGGAACGCGCTGCCATCGCTTCAAGAAGCAGTTCCGCTTCGAATTCGCGATGGGTTCGGGTGAGTAAACGCACTTGACGTTCTCTGGCGGGATGGCGTGAGCTACACGCATAACAAGCAAGTGCACGATCGACGTCTTCGCGCCGTTCATGCCACAGCCCAAGCGTATTCAACAGGCGGCTGCGACGCCGCTCAGCAGCACGGAGGGTTACCGGTTTAACCAATCTCGCATGGAGACTTTTCGTCAAGCCGTCGATCACCGGCAGGAAGTCGAACCATTTTTCTAGAACGACCAGCTCTCGATAACGGTCGAGTACGCCCGGTGCGACCAATACTGTTGCGGACTCTTCAACTGGATAGATCTCATAACGAATCATCCCGAGATCACGCAACACGAAGGCCGTGAGGTCTGCAGAGGGAGAACCGAAGTACAGAAGTTGCATTCTAGCCAGGCTTTCTTGACCTGCGACTCGGAGCCAGTGCAGATGGTCTTGAATCCGATGCCGCAGAACGTCTTCTGGATAGTTGGAAAGCAGACAGTTCACCCAGGCCGCTTTGCCTTGGGGACGAAAGCGCCGTCGAGTATGGGGAAATGATGCGCCGAGCTCTGGAAGCGTAAAAAGATCGAGCAGATGATCTGCGGGTGCGGGTTCATCAACGCTGATCAGGCCCTCGTCCTTCAGCTCGTTCACCGCTTGGTGCAGATTTGGGATTTCCGCGTAGACAAGCTTGTCAGCACGAATCCACGGTCCTTTACGCATCAAGAGTCGTATTAGGAGCCTCTGTGCTGCCGTGTCGCAACGTGACCAGGCATCGATCCATCGAGTGTCTTCAGCACTGAGCGCACATCGATGGTGGAGCTGGATGAAATCGATGACCGCCTGGAAGTTATTGCGATAGTAGTCAGCGGGAGGTGGTGTGCGAGGCTTGAGGACAGTCACTGGGCAGTGCTTGCAAGCGTGGGCGAGGTGCGCGGATTATAGGCGTATCTGTATAGATGCACAGTGTTATGAACACTCATCCGTGGTGTATCGCCACCGTGACCTCCGCCAAAGCCATTAAGACGCTGACCAAAGGTGACCAGGGCGGAACTTACCGATCCGAACACCCTTGGTATGTCGCTCAGGATCTCTGGCGGGCTGCTCAGGAACTCGATCAGCGTGTGCCGCTGCTCTTCGCCGTACAGGACGGCAACACCATCGCGTTCACACACTGCGGCTTTATCACCTCAGTGGAAGTGTTAGCCAAACAACTCGGTGGATTTGATTCCGCGTGTCGATTTACGCGTCTCATGCCAATGCATCCAATCTGGCAGGACATCGATAGCGTCGCCCTTAAGCCGGCGTCGGAACAACTCGAGCGGGAACGACGAGAAGCCCTGCATCTGCATCGCTTCCATTTGACACCTCAGCTCATTCGGCCCTACGCAATCTGTGAGACGCCTCCTTTCCTTCTCAATCCAATGGGCGAAACAACGCCGTTGCCACTTGTCGATAGAGGTGCATGAGGTAATACGCTGTGCGCAGATCACGGGTACCGATGGTGGTGCGCAGGTAGCTGTTAAATGCGCGCATGGCGAGTTCGAGTACATCTGGTCGCTGACGGCCAGTCTCTGTGGCGATTCGCGCCGTGTTGATGCCGATCAGATAAGCCACGTCCCGAGAACCAGGCGAAGCCTGCCCCAGCAGCGCGTAATAGCGGCGAAGGAGCTTCTGCTCGAGCCATGTCCCTCCCGCCTTTACTTCGTCGATGTACTCCGGTGCGAGGGCCAGAAAATCCGCATCACTCTGGACGGCGTCCGAAACCAGAAACCAAGGCGCAGGCAGCCGATCACGAACACGCGAATAATCAAACAGCAACTCGGCTGTCGCATTTACGGCGGCGAACGCGATGCCACGGTCTCCCTGTTGCAGCGCACTGCGCGCGACATCCTGCAACTTGTCCAATGCTTCAAGGACCCGCGCCTGATCCCGTTCGACCCGGTTAGCCCGGGTTCGAACGATGGCGCGATAGGCATCCCGGCAGATGCGTTCGATCACACTGATGAGTGACAAAAATGTGAACACAAAGTACATGTACGGTACGAGCAAGAGCAGACAAACGCTCGCCGTTGCCAGGATCAGAACAAAGCCCGCGTGCGGGATCAGACCCGTGCCCGCACCATCTCCTGTGCTGAGCACGACCCAAATACACACCACCGTGGTGACCACCAATAGCCCCAGCACCACAAGGTTGATCGGTTCACGGAGGAAGAGCCGCGTGATCTCGTGGCTGTAACGGTTCGCTGCCAATTCCACGACAATGGCGACGACGGTGACTGCCACAGCAAGAACTGCGGCCAGCACCTGGGCATTGTTGGCCAGCAGATCGCGGGCCTGGCTGCCTTCATACGCGCTGAGCCAAACGAGTGGATCACGCAGGGCTTCAAAACTCGCGCCCGCGAACAACCACGCGATCCCAAGGAGCACTGCGCATGCCACAGTGAGCACAGCGAAGAGCCTCAACGGCTCGGTGAGGGGGCGGTGTTGGGGAATTGTCAGCCGCGTGGGCGTTTTCAAAAAGCCTCGCTTTTTGAGGTTGTTGTTTACTGGGCGACGAATCCTCCATCTACCGAGAGCACCGCGCCTTGGCAAAGTGCTGAATCGTCGGATGCAAAAAAGAACACAGCACCCGCTACCTCATTAGCCGTGCCCATTCGCCCAATGGGCATGACGCCGCGAAGCATCTTCTGGGCTTCCACCTTGTCCGGCATGAGGTCTGTCCAGCGTTCCATCATCGGCGTGGAGATCACACCTGGACACACACAGTTGATCCGCACACCACTCGGCGCGAGCTCAATGGCGAGGTCTTTGGTAAAGACGACAAGCCCTCCCTTGGCACTGCCATAGGCAGTGGAGAGTGGGAAGCCCACGAGACCATTGAGCGACGAGATGTTGATCACGCTGCCACGCCCCGCTTTCACCATGTGCGGAGCGACGTGTTTGCAAAAAAGCCAGGGTCCCTTGAGGTCGGTGTCGAGCACCCGGTCCCATTCTTCGACGGTGGTTTGATCGTAGGTGCGATTGAGTTCAGAACCGGCATTGTTGACGAGTACATCGACGCGACCCCACAGACTCATCGCGGTATCGGCCACCGCCTTTACTTCGGCCTCCAGGCGAACGTCACAACGGATCGTGCTCACCGCATTGCCGAGTTGGGCGGCTAATTGCTTCGCGGCATCAATGGCGATATCAGCGACTAACACTTTGGCGCCTTCATCCACAAATCGCCGCACGATGGCCGCGCCAATACCGCTGCTGCCACCCGTGACGATGCAGGTCTTGCCTTCAAGCCGTTGACTGCTACCCACGATCACTCCCTCACTTCATTGCCCCACCGCGATTCCAAAGGCAATTCATCAGGGTTGAGGGCAAACTGCAAGTCACATCCTGGGCTCTATCAAAAGATGAACCGATTGTTGGTGCGCGACCTTGTAATACTGGGGTTGACGTTGGTCGCCTGGTTGTTTGTGTCCGTAGTTCCCGACCTCGCAATTCCCGCTGCGGTGGGCGCAGGCTTCTGCGCCTTTCAGTTTCATGAGTGGGGGCATTGGTTCGGTGGCCGCCACGTCAACGCGGTGATGATGCCCGCTCGGGTATTGTGGTCACCCTTTCTTTTTCAATTTGATGCCAAGGGCAATTCGCGACGACAGTTCCTGCACATGTCGTGGCCCGGTTTTCTGGCGACAGCGATTTTTGTCGTCTTTTTCAAATGGGGATTGTCCGAAAATCACCCCTCAACGGAGCTCACGCGGGACATCGCCTACGTGCTCGCGGGGATAACCGTCGTCGTGGAAGGTCCTCTCGCGCTGTGGACGTTGTTGGGTGGTCGGGTTCTACCGGTGCCGGTGTGGTTACCCGGCCGAAATCAGTGAATAAGACAAGTGGAGCAGGAAGCCGTCAGCGCTTCAGCAACTCGACGACATAGTTGTCAGGGTCACGAGCCAATGCCACCACTGCGCCCGGTAGAGCTTCGATGGGTCCCGCTTCCCGATCAATCTTGAGTCCTCGTGCTCGAATCTTCTCAACGATGGCCGCTGGATCACCGACTTCGAAGACGAGCTTGATATTGTTGCCGTCATAAACCCGGGTCTTGTCATTGGGCCAGTTCATGAGCACAAGCGCCCCACCCTTACCGTCCGGATAAACGAGCACGATCTCGTTGAGGTAACCCAACTCGTAGGTACGCGCAACCTGCATGCCGAGCACTTCGGTGTAGAACTTCTTGGAGACTTCGAGATCCTTCACACCCATTCCTGTAAGACCCAGGTGATCCGCCAAACTCCAGGGAGCGAGCGTCAACAGTACTATCCCGACGCAAATTTTCAGCTTCATGAGCTCCCCTTTACGTAGTCGTTAACACGCTTGTGCACATGCCGCGTGCGGATTTCCTGATAATTGCCGAGTGTCTGGCCACCTTTGGCGCAGGTTTTGAACCCGCGTGTCTGCGCAGCCATGTTGTTGGTGTCCTGATCGTAGACAGGCCCAAGAAACCCTAACCCTTCCGACTTCGTGTAGCTGTCCTCAACGTCCAGAAACAGGGGTTCCGGAGGTGGAGGTGGCGGGAATTGGGGATGTTTCGGTCGCAGCATGTAGAGATCGAAGTACGAGAAATCCGGGTTGTCCGGATCAGGCCGGAATCGGTACACCATAGGCAGCGAAAGGCCGGGAAAGACAAAGAGATTCGGAAACAGGAAGTACTCGATGGAGTCGAGCGTCTGTGCCGTTGAGTAGTGCGAGAAGTCTTGATCGTATTGTTCGCCGAGCTGCTTCTGAATGATCCGCGCATAGACGTCTCGTGCGGTTTGGCCTTCCGGCACGATGGGACAAGACCCCTCCGCAGAGCCACGGCGCCCCCACATCTGTTCGAGTAACTCTTGCTGGGTGGGCTGTTTCGGCATTCGCGGATTGGCAGCCCCCGTCGTGTGAATGAAGCGGTTCACGTTGTCGGGATAGACATCGTAAGTCGTGATGGGCTCGGAGTAATCGCGGCCACCCGCATGGGTTTCTTTGACGTGGTACGCCTCCATGAAGGCTTCTTCTGCCGCTTTCCAATTCACCGGCAGACGTTTGGTGACTGCGGTTTCGATGTAACGATCCTGAATATGGAAACGATCAAGGTGCGCTGGAAACACACCCAGCCATTTTTCCAGGGACTCGGCCTGCAGATCAAAGTTGATAAATACGAACCCACCCCAGAGCCCGACCTTTACCGGCTTGAGGTTATGGGTGGCATCAGCTCCACCCGCTGTTACATGCGGGAAATCCCAATTTTCCGGCAGATCAACCAGCTCTCCATCAAGGTTGTAGATCCACGCATGGAACGGGCAGCGGAAGTTCTCGCAGTTGCCTTCGGACTGCGAAGGTTTGAGTGCCGTCCCGCGATGCATACACGCATTACGAAAGGCTTTGATCTCACCTGAGTCGGTGCGCACCACGATCGCTGACAGGTAGCCGATGTCATAAACGTGATAGTCCCCGGCTTCCGCGATGTGCTCTTCTCGACACGCCACCTGCCAAACCTTCGGCCACATCTTCGAGAACTCGGCCTCGGCGAATTCCTTGGAGGTGTAGTTGGTGTAAGGAATGTCCTCATCGCCCATGAACGTATAGCTGTAGTCAAGGAACGGCTCCGGGGCTTTGGAGCTGTCGAGTAGAACGGCTTCCTGATAGGTCGGGCCCGGTGCTCGCGCTTCGCCGGGCTTCTGTCGTGAGTTTTGGGTCATCGTAATCCCCCTCCACTAATCATTGGGTCCTAGTCGTGTTTGGTGTGAAATCAGTTTTGAGCGTTACCTGGCATCAGCGACAGGAATTCGCGCCGTAGGCTCGAATCCTTCAGGAACGATCCCCGCATGATGCTGTTGGTCATTTTTGAGTCCATATCTTTCACGCCCCGCCACTGCATACAGAAGTGGTCTGCCTCAAGCACGATGGCCAGACCATCGGGCTGAATCTTTTCTTCCAGAAGATCGGCCAGTTGGGCGATGGCTTCTTCCTGAATTTGCGGACGTGACATCACCCAGTCAATTAACCTCAGGTACTTCGAGAGGCCAATCAGTGCCGATTGTTCGTTGGGTAACACGCCAACCCAGACCTTTCCCATGATGGGACACAGATGATGGGAGCAAGCGCTACGCACCGTCACAGGCCCGATGATCATGAGCTCGTTTAACAAGGAGACGTTGGGGAACTCTGTCACCGGCGGCATCGGAACGTACCGCCCGGCAAAGATCTCTTTCACGTACATCTTCGCCACCCGGCGCGCTGTTTCCTGGGTGTTGTGATCACTTTCGATATCGATCACCAACGTTTCCAGTACAGCGCGAACTTTGGTCTCGAGATCGGCCTGGAGCTGATCCAGTTCACCCGTTTCCAAAAACTCGTGGATGTTGTCATTGGCGTGAAATCGCTTGCCAGCTGCCCGTAGGCGGCTGCGAATGCGGTCAGAGACCGACCCAGTCGTATCTCTGGATGCGCTCGCGGCGTCAGTGTCGACTCTGAACTTGCCGCTCATGCACGGCCTCCTATCTGATTGGCTAGTCTCGTTTTGGAGCTTACCACGTGTCGCTTGGCGCGCTCGCCACGGAAAGCGGGAGTTCTACTGGCATACTCCCAACAATGAGGACGTGAAATGAAAGAAACGCTCGTAGGCGCACTCACCCGCGCGGTGGAGTCGGGTTGGGTTCCGGACGCGCTCGTACGGTCCGGCATTAGGTACAACGTTGCCGCTCGAAATCGCGAAATCGAGGTGTTGAACTCAATCGCAGCGACTCGATCATTTATCTGCGAAATGGATGTGGCACCCATCGCGCTCATTCCGGAAGTCGCGAACCACCAACACTATGAGCTGCCAGCATCCTTTTTTGACTTTGTCCTCGGTCCGAGACGCAAGTACAGCTGCTGTTTGTGGGACGAACGCACCACTTCACTGGCCGATGCGGAAGCACTGGCGCTGCAACAAGTGGTCCAACGGGCCGGCGTGGAAGATGGCATGACGGTGCTAGATCTGGGGTGTGGCTGGGGCTCGCTTACGCTCTATCTCGCTGAAGTTTTTCCGAACGCACGTGTTGTCGGTGTGTCGAACTCTACATCACAGGCGGAGTTCATTCGGGCAGAAGCAGCTACACGCGACCTTTCGGGTGTTCAAATCCGCACCGCCGACATGAATCAGTTTGATCCCGGTGAAAGGTTCGACCGCATCCTTTCGATCGAGATGTTTGAGCACATGCGGAACTGGCGGAGGCTAGTTTCCCGCGTCACCGATTGGCTGAATCCCGAAGGTCAGTTCTTTCTGCACGTATTCACGCATCTGACCACACCCTACCCGTACGTCGTCCGAGGTGAAGGTGACTGGATGAGCCGCTTCTTTTTTTCCGGCGGCATGATGCCAAGCCACGACCTTGCCATGTTGATTGCACCTCCCGATCTGGAACTTCAGAATCGGTGGCGGATCGATGGAACGCATACACCCTCACCGCCAACGCCTGGCTGAGTCACATGGACGCTCACGCCACGGAGATACGAAGGATATTCCGCGACGTTTATGGAGATGATGCCGAGCGCTGGTTCGTCCGATGGCGCATCTTTTTCATGGCCTGCGCGGAGATGTTTGCAACGGATCAAGGGCGAATTTGGGGCGTATCCCACTATCTTTTCAGGAATAGGCTCTACGGGAAAAAACGCGATGACGCCTGAACGATGGACTTGGCTCTTGAACTTCACTGGTTTTCAGTTGGGTTGGTTTGCCTGTGTATTGGGTGGTGCGTGGGGCCTTGGAACTACCGGTGCGTTGGTGGGCTTGTTGTTGGCGCTTCTGCACCTGGCCGCGACGCCCCATCGACGCCCCGAAGTTATCCTGCTGTTTGCAGCAGGGTTGATGGGTGCGGCCTTCGATACTTCGCTCATCTTTAGCGGTGCTGCGAAATTTTCTGACGGGGGTTTAGGCTCCCATATCGCGCCCGAATGGATGATTGTGCTCTGGATGCTCTTTGCCGCAACCCTCAACGTGAGTCTCAGTTGGTTGAAGGCGCGAATTTGGGTTGCCGTGTTAGCAGGCGCCATTTCAGGACCTCTCGCCTATCTGGCCGGCGAGCGGCTAGGCGCGATGATTGTGGTGGACCGAAACTTGATGTTGGTGTGGCTGGTCGTCGGTTGGGGCATCGCTGTACCGGCTCTGGCCTCGCTGAGTAATCGGCTCTGTGGATTTGGCAACCCGGCCCTCTATGCGCCATCTATGTGCCATTGGCCTTGAAAACGCCGGACGTTTGATGAGCATGACCACCCTTCCTTTGACCCTGGCCTTGACCCTGGTTTTGAGCACCAGCTTATTGCTGTGGTCGGACTGCGCGGCGGCCAACACCCGCACCTTCGAGTTCGACGTGTTTCTCGACGGTGAACCCATGGGTACACACCGCTACACCTTGTCCATGTCCGGTGAGCGGGTGAAAGTTGTCAGCGAAGCGTCCTACACCGTGAAAGTGCTGTTCGTCACGGCGTGGCGATACAAACATCGCAGTGAGGAGGAGTGGTTGCAGGGCTGCCTTCGTGCAATTGACTCAATCACCGATGAAAACGGCCGTGAATTCCATGTCAACGGCGAGGCGACCGCGGATGGCCTTGAGCTCGAGACCCAAGATGGCCCGCAAATACACCCCGGCTGCGTTCGCAGCTTTGCCTACTGGCACCCTGACCTGCACGAGTCCACGACGTTGATGAACGCTCAAACCGGGAAAGTTGAACCCGTGACGATGGAAACACTGCCCTCTCGACCTGCGCCCAGACAGTCCAACACGACAGGTGGGAAGGTATTCGGCATCCGCGGCAAAGACATCCATATCGACGTGTGGCATGGCGAATCAGGCACCTGGTATGGATTGTCGTCCCGCACTGCGGAAGGCCGATTGATCGAGTACTTGCTCCGAGGAACGACGGCCGAGTCTTCGAAACATTGACTGCTTACGTACGCGCTTACGTACACACTTTAGCTACATCGATCCCCTCGCTTCTCTATCTGAGCGCTCCGGCCGATCCTCGGCTTATGATGTGTTCCCGCACCTGGGAGTCTGCGCGTCAGAAGGCAGCGGAACGAGGCGAGTGTCGATTCGAGTACGATTTTTCCCTCGCTTGAGGAGCATAGTGGGGGCTATGTGACGAGAGCGAACGGAAAATCGGGCCGAAGTGGCACCGCCATAGCCCGTTGATCTTCTGCCGCGCAGACTCCTAGCGTGTGGCATCTTGTTACCGGGGATAATTGATGGCTTTCACTCCCACACCGTGCGTTCGTCTTCTCGTTGAGGCGGGCGTTGCTGAAGTCATTCTCTCCCGCCCTGAACGGAAGAACGCCATTGACGGTCCGCTCGGCCGTGACCTCACCACCGCGCTCCAAGCCGCTAACGCCGATCCCGACGTGCGGGTCATCCTTCTCCGCGGTGAAGGCGGCGCGTTTTGCTCAGGTCTTGACCTCAACGCCTTCAACGCCGATCCCCTGCCCGAGTGGGTACCCCATTTTCCAACTCTCTGGCGGGGTGCCCATCGAGCGCTCTATGAGTGTGGCAAGCCCATCGTCTGTGCGCTGGAGCGATTCGCGATCAATGGTGGCGCAGCGCTGGCGCTCGCCGCAGATGTTCTCTTCGTTGGCGAGACGGCTTGGCTACAAGTGGGAGAGGCGCGTCTCGGGATGGCAGCTCCCTACAATCTCGCGTGGGCAACCCTACGATTGCCGGAGTCGGTGATTGCCCGACTCGTTTTCATGGCAGATCGTATCCCTGGGCCAGAACTTTATCGGCTCGGGATCGCACATCGTGTGGTCGCCGACACGGAGGTGGTCACAGTTGCGCGGACTTCCTGCCTTGAGCTCGCGAGTTGGCCCGCCGGTGGCCTCACTCGCATCAAGTCTGGTATGCGCGCCCGACTCGATCATGGCGCAGATGCGTGGTTTGATCGTTTTACCGGACAGAATCCGACACCCGTTCGGCCACCACCTCCTTCGCGCTGAACCGTGATTAGAGATGTATCGATAAAGCTCACCTCTGCTATCCCTCTTCTGTCTCTCTACTATCACTCTTCTATCCGCCTTTATCTGCCTTCGGAGCGCCCATGATCAGTTCGTTGAGCCACGCGCAGACCCAGCTCGTTGATGAAGTCACCTCGTTCCTGCGGGAACAATTGCCGGAGGACCTGTCAGCCCGGGTAAAGCGTGGTGTTCACATCGGCCGGCACGAACTGACGCGATGGGTCGGTGTTCTCGATCGACAAGGCTGGGCTGTACCCCATTGGCCGAAAGAACACGGCGGTACGGGATGGTCGTTGGTGGAGCGCCAGTTGTTCGAAAACGCGATGCGTGAAGCCCATGCGCCGACCCTGCCCGGCTTCGGCGTGAACATGGTCGGCCCTGCGATCATTCGTTTCGGAACACCCGAACAGAAAGCCAACTACCTGCCGCGTATCAAACGCGGTGAACTCTGGTGGTGCCAGGGCTACTCCGAGCCCGAGGCGGGTTCTGACCTGGCATCACTCCGAACCCGGGCCGAGCGTCATGGTGATCACTATCGTGTGAACGGTCGCAAGATCTGGACCTCGGGTGCCGAAGACGCGGATTGGATTTTCTGTCTTGTCCGCACCGACCCAGTCGTTCAGCCCCAAAAAGGCATCTCGTTCCTGTTGGTCGATCTAAAATCTCCCGGCATCGATGTCACGCCGCTGGTCGCATTCAACGGCAAGCGCTTGTGGAATCAGGTGTTTTTTCGTGACGTTGAAGTGCCGGTGGAACAACGCCTCGGTGCCGAGAACGAGGGCTGGTCCGTCGCCAAGACTCTGCTCGGTGATGAACGGCTGTTGGTGTCTCGTGTAGCGGAAAACCGTCGCATTCACACACTCGTGAATGAAGCGCTCGCAGATGTACGGGTCACGCAGGGAAAGGAGACCGACCTTCAGGCCATGCACGGCAAGCGTGATCAACTTCGGATAAGGCTCTCCGCTCTCGAAACCACCAGCCTGCGCCTTCTTATGCTCGCCGACGAAGGTATTCGCATCGGCGCCGAGCCTTCCATGCTCAAGCTCCGCGGGAGCCAGCTGGTTCAGGCACAGGATGAACTGCTCAGCGAACTTGCGGGGCATTGGCTCGTACCACTGGACTCCGGTGATCAAAACGATCCTGTTGGACCGGCGTGGACGGAATACACCGCTTCGGGGACGTTCCACCATCGTGGCTTTACCATTGCGGGTGGCGCGACCGAAGTGCAGAAGAACATCATTGCCAAAGAGGTACTTGGCCTCTGAACCGAACCTATAGATTAGGAAAAATTTGTAACAAATTGAACTAGAACGATTTTAGTGGAGTTCAGCATGAACGAAGTCCTGATCGAGAAACACGGTCGCACCACAGTGATCACGATCAACCGTCCGGAGGCGCGAAACGCCGTCGATGGCCCAACAGCGGCGCTGCTTGCCGAAGCCTTCCGCGCCTTCGATACCGATCAAAGCGCAGATGTCGCAATCCTCACCGGTGCCGAAGGCACCTTCTGTGCAGGCGCAGATCTCAAGGCGGTCGCATCGGGCAAAGGCAATCGTGTCAAAGCCGAAGGGGATGGTCCCATGGGTCCGAGCAGGATGTTGCTCTCCAAACCGGTGATCGCCGCGGTCGAAGGTCATGCTGTTGCGGGCGGCCTGGAGCTCGCGCTGTGGTGTGATCTGCGTGTGGCGGCAGAGGATGCGGTGTTCGGTGTGTATTGCCGGCGCTGGGGGGTGCCGCTGATCGATGGTGGAACGATTCGGTTGCCCCGCCTGATTGGTCACAGCCACGCCCTGGATCTGATCTTGACCGGTCGAGGTGTCAACGGGGAAGAGGCCCGCATGATGGGCCTAGCCAATCGTCTCGTCCCCAAAGGCCAGGCTCTTCCTGCTGCCCTGGCGCTTGCCCGTCAACTCAGCGCCTTCCCGCAATTGTGCCTGCGGGCGGACCGGCGTTCGTCCTACGAACAGTGGGAAAGGTCGCTGGACGCAGCCCTCAGCCGGGAAACTGAACTCGGTCTTGAGGTCATCCGATCCGGCGAAACCCGCGCTGGCGCCGCTCGTTTTGCATCGGGCAAAGGCCGCCACGGTGACTTTCGGGACCTGTGAACCGGAGGAGCGATCGCCAGAGAATAACGTTATTTCCATTTGACATGCCTTGTGCACCACTCGTATAACGCAGGTAGCCATTTCTCCCACGGAGGGTGCGGGAGCTATGGCTTTGGAGAGATTCGTTCCATTCACTGAGGGGAAAAACCCATGCGAAAGCGTACCCGTACGCGCGCGGGCCTATTGGCCAGTGCAGTCGGCGCCTTTGGCAGTATGGCCATGTTTCCAGCGACAGCGATTGCCGCAGACGGCAACCGTCAGATCGAGGAAGTCATTGTCACCGCCGAGCGTAAAGAAGCGTCCATCCAGGACACATCCATTTCAATTTCTGCGTTTACCGGCGAATTCATTGAGGATTTCGGTATCCGCAACCAGGAAGACCTGCAGAACTACATTCCTGCAACGACCTTCCAACCCTATGACGCCACGGTGCGTGGTGTAGGTCGAAACTTCCGCGCGCTGGGGGGTGACCCGGGTGTGGCGACCTACCAGAACGGCATCTACTCCGAAGACTTGTTAACCGCGACGGCGCAGTCCTTCTTTGACGTTGAGCGTATCGAAGTCCTGCGTGGTCCTCAGGGCACCCTGTATGGTCGCAACGCCGTCGGCGGCGCGATTAACATCCTGTACAAGGAGCCGACCGACGAGTTCGAAGCCATCGTTAAAAGCGTGATCGGCAGCCAGGGCACACAGGAATACATGGGTGCCATTTCTGGCCCTCTCATCCAGGACCGACTGTCGACTCGCATCACCTACAGCAGCCGCGAACGCGATGGCTGGGTGAAAGACATAGCGCCGAACGGCAAAGACCTGGATGGCCTCGGCGACGAGAACATCGCCGTACAGTTCCGCTGGACACCGCTCGATAACGTTGAGGTGAACCTGCGTCGTAACTGGATGGACAACGACCGCGTATTCGGTGGTGCCAACGCCGCGATTTCGTCGGTAGTTTCTGAAAAAGGTGTCCGTGCACGAGATACCACCGAAATGGTACCGGGCTACCGCTTCATCACTGTGGGTCAAAATACGAACCGTCTGGCCCGTGACTTCCATGACGTCACCCGCCCAGTGCGCCAGTTCACCGATCCGGTTACTGGTGCCTCGCGGAGTGCTCAGGCGTTGCGCGCGGGTATTGACCACTACGGTGCAAATCCGGGCGTGATTGCAGCGCCGAACCTCAACGGCTTCCAAAACGCTGCCGCATCTCTGACCGCCTTCAACAGTACGTCAGCTGCAGATGCCGCCGCCTATAACGACTGTATCTTCGACGGCAGCAAGCCCAAGGGTGATGACCTCTGTACCGCGACCAACGGCCTGAACTGGGAATCGTTCAAACAGCGTGGCACGCAGTTCAACATTTCCTGGGACGTGACGGACGGGATTCAGCTGAAGTACCTGTACGGCAACAACACCTTGGCTTATCAGCGCATCACCGATGACGACAACACGGGCAGTCTGTTCCACGACAGACAGTTCTACGTCAACCACGAAGCGGATTACGAGTCCCACGAAATCCAGGGATTTGTCGATGTGACGGATACGATTTCCTTCACATCAGGGATCTTCTTCTACGATGCGACCATCGATCAACGAGGGGACTTCTACTCCAGCGTCGGTCAGGCGAAGTACCGTGATGCCTACAACGACCGGTCATCGAGCCCGCTGATCGGCGCCGGCACTGTCAGCGCGTCGACACTGGCCTTTGGTACGCGCCCGATGGCCGACCTCTACAGTGCCAAGCGGGGCTGTCAGGTGGCGACACCGGCAGCAAGCTGTGCACGAAACTATTCCGTGGACAACATCAGCCTGCCAAACAACAACGTGTACACCTCTCGCTGGTATGGCGACCAGGGGACTAACCCGAACCTGGACGTCACTCACGGCATCAACTCTGTAGCCAGCGATCTGCTGTACAGCACCCAGACCAAGCGTGATGCGTTCGCGGCATACACCCAGGGCGTCTGGGACATCAATGATGTCTTCACGTTGACCCTCGGTGCCCGCTACGCAGAGGACGAAGTCATCGCCGAAGAAAACCTCTGGCGATATTCAGAGACAGGCGCATTGAATGGCGTGGGCAACCCCGGTTTCGTCGCGCTGTATGGTGGTGTTGCTGGACTTAACCTTGCCAACGGTGGATTGATCGCAAACGCTAACGGAACCTATACGCCGACCCCGATCGCGACCAACAACGGTGTGCCGTTCGCAGTGTCAGTGTATCGACCCTTCGAGCGTACTGACAAAGAATGGACCTGGCGGGTCAACCTCGACTGGAATGTTACCGACGACGCCATGATGTACTTCTCGGCCACGTCCGGTTACCGCTCCGGTGGGTACAGCCTCGTGTACTTCAGCCGCACCCCGACCTACGACCCGGAAGAGCTCATCTCCTACGAAGTGGGTTACAAGACCCAGTGGCTGGATAACGCGCTGCAGGTCAACGGCTCGTTCTACTACTACGACTACGAGACCATTCACTCCTTCGCGTCTGAAGTGTCTGAGATCGGTGGTGTGACGACATCCGTACTCGCAGCACCCGGTGCCCGCATCATGGGTATCGAAGCTGAAGCCATTTGGCTCGCAACCGAGAACCTCACCATCGGTGGCAACTTCAGCTTTACCCCCAGCGAGTACACCAAGAGCTTCCTGCTCTCCGACCCGTCAAACCCGGAGATCCCGCCTTCATTGTTCCCGAACTTCGAGGCGTTGACGGAAGACATCAAGGGCAAGCAGCTGCTCCAGGTACCAGAGTTGAAGTTTGTGGGTTATGCCTCTTACCGATTCCCGTTGGCCGGTGGCTCGAGTCTCGATGTATCCGGCACCTACAGCTGGACCGATCGGGTCTACTTCACGCCGTTTGAAGACAAGGAAATCAGCGGTGACAGCTTCGGCCGCGTGGATCTTCGTGCGACCTGGCGCAGTGAAGATGAAGCGTGGAACGTGGGTGGCTTTGTTAACAACATTACGGATGACGTCGGTGTGCTGTTCATCGCCCGCAACGGCGAATCCGCACAGTTCCGTAATGGTGTGCAAACTACACAAGGCCGTCTCTTTGGCGTCGAGGTGCAGTACACCTTCCAAGGAAACTGAAAAGAGGAAACTGACAGCCTGCACTCGACCGTTTAACGGTTGGGAAACAAAGACGCCGGAACGAGAGTTCCGGCGTTTTGCTTTCAGGCAGTCAGTGATTGAACAAAGATTGCTGCTTGCTCGCCGGCAAGTTTGCCGAAGACCACACAAGGCCCATAAGAACCACCGCCGCCGATGTAACGGTCGCCATGTAGGGAGCCAACCGTCTCTCCCGCCGCATACAGACCACCGATGATCGACTCATCCCGCCGCAAGACACGGGTGTCCGAATCAATGCGTAGTCCGGTGCCCGTCCAACAAATGATCGCTGGACGAAGTTCCGCTGCGTAGAACGGCGGTGAGATCACCGGCCGCATACCTGCAGTCGGATCCTTGAAGTACACCGAGTCCACGCCCTGTTCACAGTCGGCGTTGTAACGCGCGATGGTGCCCTCTAGCACCTTCGGATCAGCGCCAATCTTCTTCGCGAGTTCCGCTAACGAATCGGCACGCGCAATTCGCCCTTCGTCCGCTTGTTTGGCGAGCACATCGTTGACCCAATAGGCGCGCGAAATGGCGCTGGGTTTGGCCGCGGCGCGCGCCGCTTCGTCAAACACGGCGAATGCATGACCGCCTTCCTTCTCGATCAATCCACCGAGCACCGTGTACGGTGAGGATTCATTGGCGAAACGTCGGCCCGATGAATTCACCATGACAAGCCAACCTGGCAGGAGCACCTCCAGGTCGCGACTGAAGCCCGGTGTTACCAGCAAGAGCCCGCGGTCATGTCCGGCGATGTCGGCATCCAGCGCCTTCGCCATGGCGAGCGCGTCACCCTGGGCGTACGGCGTACCGATGTACCATGACCAGTTGTCCGCTTTCGCAGCCTGCGGATAGTGCCGCCCCAGAAGCTCCTTGTTGGCGCCAAATCCACCGGTAGAGAGAATCGCGGCACCACAGGTCGCCACGTCATCACCGGCGCGCACTCCACAGATACGGCCCTCGTCATCGGTGACCAGCCCCGTTACGCGGGTGTTGAACACGAAGTCGATGTTGCGACCCTCACAGTGTCCGTACAGTACTTCAACCACCCGTTCACCGGCGCCTTCTGGTCGATGGCCACGCGCCACGGAGCTCACGCCGGAGCAGTACACACCTTCCGGTTTGAATTCGACGCCCAGACCCTTCAGCCACTCGAATGTGGGTGCTGAGAGATCGCAGTACCTGCGGACCACGGACGGTTCCACCAACCACTGGTTCAGCGTCATGTAGTGTTCGAACATGTCGTCTGCGGTGTCATTCAGGATACCTGCCGCTTTCTGCACGCTGGTGCCTGCTGCATAGAAGTGGCCGCCCGAGAGTCGCGAAGACCCACCCACCTGTTTGTCGGCTTCCATGACCAGCACCGATGCGCCAGCGAGACTCGCCCCGAGTGCTGCGGCGAGACCTGCTGCACCCGCACCCACCACAACCACGTCGTAATCTCGAGCCATAACCCCTCCTCAACCCGTGTTGTGTCGGAATGTACACCCGATGCCCTAAAGTCCGAAGCGCGAACGTTGTAAAGGCGGGTAAGATCGGGTGAAGCATCACCACGCCGCTCTCGTGGTCATGGAGCCTTCCCAGAATAACGAGGGGACTATTGATGAAGCTGCTGAAAATCCTGCTGATTCTGCTGGCCGTGTATGCCGGTATCGTCACGGTCTTTGAGTCACTGCTCGGCTATTACCAACCCACCAATGACGGCACGCTGCGCATCACCACGCTGGATGATGGCAAGCCGCACACACGTGTACTCGCCCGCATTTCTCACGATGACAAACTCTATGTGGCGGTTAATCACTGGCCAAGGGCCTGGTATTCACAAACGATCGCTAATCCTGAGGTCACAGTCGAAGTCGATGGACAGACCGCGCCTTACCTCGCCGTTGAAATTACCAACATGGACGAATACACGGTGGTGGATTCGGCTCGACCTCTGGGGCTTGGATTTCGATTTCTCACTGGATTCCCGCCGCGCAGGATCTTGCGGCTCGATCCAGTTTCGAACTAAAGCCTGAACGGAATTTCATGATCGCTGAGTGGCCCAAGCTGACCGACGATCCAGCTCAAGCTGAAGCCGACCTCGCCCGTGCGGGGATTTGTTTTGTGTCGGAAATTTTGTCACCACCACTGCTCGCCGAGGTACGAGCAGCACTCTATCGTGCCGCTCGTTTGGATGAGTCTCGCGGAACCCGACAACGAGGCTTCGCCCTCGATCATGGTGACGGTAACCACCGTGTCTGGAATGTCCTTTCACGGGATCCGGTGTTCGTGGATCTCGTGCAACACCCACTCGCTCTGCGATTGGTGAAGGCGACGCTAGGTTGGCCGTGTCTCCTCGGAAATTTTTCGGCCAACATCACGCTCCCTGGAAGTGCCGGAGGGGTGTTACATGCTGACCAGGTCTTTGTTCCGGAGCCGTGGGCGGCAGCGCCTCAGGGATGTAATGTCACCTGGTTGCTCGATGATTTCACCGAAGATAACGGCGCCACGCGATTCGTACCCGGAAGTCACCGCTTCAATCGTTCACCGCGGCCTGAGGACGGTGATGCCTCCATCGCAGTCGCTGCTCCCGCAGGCACTATGGTGATTTTCGAGAGCCGGCTTTGGCATCGAACTGGAGAAAACCATACGACCGACCGAACCCGCGCTGCGCTTTTCGGATGGTACTCCAGGCCGATTTATCGTCCTCAAGAAAACTGGTTTCTCTCACTAAGTCCCTGGGTACTCGAACACGCTACCGACGAACTTCTCACTTTGCTGGCGTGGAAAAGCGAAGGACTTGGGTTGGTGAATGGACACTCGCCTCGCTAATGACAATCGGCCTGATCGCAAACTAGAATCATCCATCCAATCCTCGCAGCCAGTGTTCCTATGGCCCCGGCAGCAGTTCATTCTTCATTGTTCTCGTTTCGGTTCCTGGTACTCGCACTATTCGCGTTGTGTGCAATTGCACCCACGCTCGGTCACGCGCGCACGCATCCCATTGAAAACGTCGAAAGTGCACCGATTCCGCAAGGGATTGATCCTGGCAAGATTGAAAACGCCATCGTTATGGGTGGCAAGCAACGTGGATGGCTGAGTAAAAAAGTTACTGACAGACACCTCGAAGCGACCATCAACGTCCGCAAACATTCCGCGACGGTGGACATCAAGTGGACAGACGCCGGCTACTCAATTACCTACAAAGACAGCCAGAATCTCAAGTACAAAGACGGCAAGATTCATAGCAACTACAATATCTGGGTTCGAAATCTAAATCTGGACATTCAAAAATCGTTAACGCAGACAACGCTCTAAGCGAGCTACGCCTGCAGGGCACTGGGCTTTCTAAACACGAGATTCTTCGCTCAAGGTCAAGGCGATCACTGCTGAACGAATTCATCGCTCAGCAGTGAAGCGGTGGGTTAAGGCCGGCGCACCTCAATATAGTCGTCAATCAGTTCGTGATAACGACGTACCCGGTTTTCCTGATTCGCCAGGTAAACGCCTTTAAACCCGCGTGACCGGAAACCGGTCTGCTGGCGCACGAACACGGCAATGTCTTCGTCGATGGTTTTGCCCATCGAGACTTCACCGACTTTAAATACCACATGGGGGTTTTCTGCATCTCGCGGAAACGGCCCGACCATGGTTGAGACCGGATGGGTTTCGCCTTCGGGCTGGGAGCAGTACCACCAGTTGTCGAACACACACTGTTCGGGATCGTTGTAGTGCGGTCGCGCCCGCAGGAAGTGAAAACCGTCCGCCCACACCGACACTGCGAAGTTCGGGAACAGCGTGTAGTGGAAGGCATCCGTCAGGGCTTCATCGGGCAGGTTATCGTAGTGGGTATAACCCCGCTCCTGGCCCACGCGACGCTTCGCGTCCTGGAGAATCTTGCGGCCGTTTTCGGGGTTCTCGCGAACCAGTGTCGGCTCGATGTCCCAATGTGCCAACAATGACTTGAGTGGCTCTTTCGGCGTGCCATCTTTTTCAAACTGGGCCACACCAAAACCACCCTGCATCACCATGCGGTTGTGGCCTTCGTTGGAAAGGTCGAACAACGTGTCGTAGATGTTGGTGTTGATGTTGCCGTTGACCTTGCGACGGTTGGTCTCGATGGTCGCGCCCATGTGTACCGTCGGCACGTGATAGGACTCATTGAAGTTGTCGAGTACCACCTTCCAGTTGCAGGGCAACGTCGTGGTAAGGCCCACATAACGCTTCCACTTGTGCAGTTCCCAGCGGCTCCAGTCGTCCCAGATCGGACCGAGGTACTCCTTCAACGAAACACAGTTCGGGTCCATGTTGACCCAGACAAATCCGGCAAAGGTCTCGCAGCGCAGTTCTTCGAGACGCACGTTCTGGCAGGGATTGCCTTCCGGAAAATCCTCGGCATCCGGCGCAAAGTTCAAGGCGCCGTCAGGCATGAATGCCCAGCTGTGGTACTTGCACACAAAACGTTTTACCGAGCCCTTTTCGCCGGTAACGAGCGGGTTACCCCGGTGCTGGCAGATGTTGTAGAAAGCCTTCACCGATCCGTCTTTCTGCCGAACCATCAGAATCTGTTCAGGCCCTACTTCTTCCATCTGCCAATCGCCGTGTTTCGGCAGCTCTGATTCGCGACCGAGCAGCAACCAGACCTTGGTCCACATGCCCTCCCACTCTTTCCGTGCAAATTCTTTGTTGGTGTACCGCCAGCCTTCTATCCGGTGGCCGCGCAGTTGTTGTGTCGGCCAACGCTGGATGTCTTTGGTGATCGGCGCTTCCGCCATGTTGATGGACTCCGCTGGTTAGACGTTAGTGGTGGGGGCGTGGCTCAAAGCTTCACGCCACGCCTGAAGAGTTCGGGCAAATCGGCGTCGGACGTATTGATCATCGCGTCGACCCACTTGTGAAACAACTGGCCGCCACCTTCGTTGCGACCAAAGTATGAAAACGCTTTGGCACCGGTAGCGAGTGATGTCTGCACCCGGAAGCCGGTTTTGTAATCCTCTTCGCCGACGACCGTGCGCATGAACCCCATGAAGTTATCGAGATCCTGACGATTCAGTTCTTCGCGTTTGCCGTAGCGCAGGAAGTTCTGGATGGTGAACGACTCGCCGACGGTTTTACCCGGAAACATCATCGAGAACATGTAACCCGATCCGGGACCGCCCGCGATGGAAACGTTCGGGAAGATCGTCCACACCCCCGGCATCATTTCATCATTCGTCCACTCCGCTTCCGGTCGCCCCTTAAACATGTCGTGGCCTTTCGGGGTTGCGACACGCACATGCGGTCCCCAGGCGTAGAAGTCGGGTTGATACGGACCATCAGGACCAAAGGATTGTCGATGCAGTATCGGTACATGATAGAAGTCCCGATAACCGTCATAGGCGACCTTCCAGTTGGGACCATTCAGACAGTGTTGATCGGCCAGAAACGCGTCATCGATGCGCAGGTGTTCGAGAATTTCGCCATAGCCATCGAGAAAAAGGTCGATATCGAGGGTCGATTCAGGATTGAGGGTCACCCAGACCAGCCCCGCACGCTCGGCGATCGGCAAGGGTGTGAGTCCGAGTTCGGCCTTGTTCACACAACCAAAATTGGACTCTTCAAATACACCAAACAGGCGCCCTTCCGTGGTGTACGTCCATGCATGGTAGTTGCAGCGGAAGCGACGGGTATTGCCCGAACCTTCTTCGATGACAAAGTTGCCGCGATGGCTACACATGTTCACAAAGGCGCGCAGTTCACCATCCGCACCACGGACGATGATCACGGGCATACCGGCAACGGTCAGTGCGCGATAGTCACCGGGGTTACGGAATTCACTGGAAAAACCGAGGGCAAGCGGCACACGCCTGAAGATGCGGTCGACTTCCAGCTTGAAGCGCTCAGGGTCACTGTAGGCGCTCGTTGAGATCTTCATGACGTCCGGAGCGAGGTCGATACGGTTCTTCTCGAGGTTCTCGATTTCCCGTTTCGTCATCGCGATCAGTGCATCACGTGCCATCGTTTCTCCTGCCATCCAAAGTGGCTGTCAGTAACCTTTCATCTGTGCAAACCGGTTGCGGTGGAACGCCGCATCCCCGAACAACATCTCTGAAACCCGGCCGCGCTTCATAAAAAGGCCAATGTCATGTTCATCCGTGACACCGATACCTCCGTGCATCTGCACACCTTCTTTGCCGGAAAGCCTTGCCGTATCCGACACACGCGCCTTGCAGACACTTGCCAGTTGCAGTGCGTTTTCCGCCTTCTCATCCAGCGCCCTGAGCGTCTGCAGCACGATGGACTTCGACAGTTCCTTTTCACAGAACCAGCGTGCCGCACGATGTTTCAAACCCTGGAACGATCCGATCTTGGCACCAAACTGCTCGCGCACCTTGAGGTAGTCGAGCGTGATCTCAAAGGTCTGTTGGATGCCACCCAGCATATCTGCGGATAGCGCGACGGCTGCTTCTGCGAGCACCTGATCAAGCACATCCGCGCCCTGATCGACGGTACCGACCACCGCACTCGCGTCGACTCGCACATCGTTCAGTTCAACGTTTGCGGCAACACGACTGTCGAGCAGCAGGTTGCGGTGCACTTTCACGTCTGGCGCGGAAGGATCAACTAGGAAAAGCGTCAATCCGGAACGATCACCTAGAGCGCCGGAAGTCCTGGCCACGACCACGATGGCATCAGCCGCATGGCCATCCGGTACCAGTACCTTGCGACCTTTCAGGACATAGCCGTTGCCTTGGCGAGTGGCTGTCGTCTGCACGGCATACGGGTCGTGGCGACTGGTTTCCTGGGACGCCAGTGTCAACAGCGCAGAGCCATCACAGACTTTAGGTAACCAGGCCTTTTTCTGGTCTTCGGTTCCACCCAGGCGCAAGGCACCACCACCAAGTACGACCGAGGAGACGATGGGCAAGACGACGAGCCCACGGCCCAGCTCTTCGAGCACAACGCCCAGTTCAGCAAAACCAAGCCCGAGCCCGCCGTACTCTTCAGCAAATGGAATGGCGAGCCATCCGAGTTCAGCGGCCTTTTGCCAGAGTGCTTCGGGATAACCCTTGCCGGTGTCCTTACGCAGTTTGCGCAGTTCACCCACGGTCCAATTGTCGGCCACAAAGGCATTCGCAGAGTCCTGAAGTTGGACTTGTTCTTCGGTCAAAATCAACGACATGGCGTGTACCTCTCAATCGCCTGGCAAGCCAAGCACACGCTTGGAAATGATGTTGAGCTGAATCTCGGAGGTTCCCCCCAGAATCGTCGAGGCCTTTCCGTACAACCACTCACGGGTGATCTGGCGTTCATCGGCCGGGCAGTCGTCGCCCGTCCACACCAGCGCTTCGTGGCCCGCAATACGTTGCCGCAGGTCCGCACCCCGTTGGTTCATTTCGGAAAGATAGAGTTTGAACATGGAGCCTTCAGGTCCCATGCCTTTACCGGCTTTCGCCGCATCCATCGTGCGTTTGAGGGTGGCTTCATAACAGAGTCGATCCATTTCCCATTGGACGAGTTCTTCACGCATCGCAGCATCGGGCAAACGGCCTTCCGATGCGCCCATCGCCTGCCGCGCAACTTGCAGGAGAGACTTCCGCGCTGCGCCGGCTGCACTGCCTCTCCCGCCATCGGCGAGCATCGTACGTTCATGATTGAGCAGCGCCTTGGCGACATCCCAGCCGCGGTTTTCCGTATGCACACGCTGGGTAACAGGAACACGCACGTTGTCGAAGAAGGTCTGACAGAACGGCGATGAGCCGCTGATGAGTTCGATGGGTGAGGTGGAAACGCCCGGCGATTCCATATCGAACAACAGAAAGCTGATGCCGAGGTGTTTCGGTGCTTCCGGGTCTGTGCGCACCAGACAAAAAATCCAGTCCGAAACGTTGGCATCCGACGTCCAGATCTTCTGACCATTGATCACATAGTCATCGCCATCACGCACCGCGCTGGTACGAAGACTTGCCAGGTCAGATCCGGCTCCCGGTTCGCTATAACCCTGACACCAACGAATCTCGCCACGGGCAGTTCGGTTCAGATGCAGACGCTTCTGATCTTCCGAGGCGAACTCCATGAGTGCTGGCGCAAGCATGCCGATGCCGAAATTGAAGAGCATCGAGCGGGTGCCGATGCGAGCCATTTCTTCCTGCAGCACTTTGTTTTCAGCCGGAGAAATCCCGGCGCCGCCGTATGCCTTCGGCCAGGTCGGCACCGTAAAGCCCTTCTCAACCAAACGGTCGAACCACAACTTCGCATCGGGATGCGGCCAGGTCTGTCGACGGCCCCCCCAGACCATGTCCGGTAACACGTTGCTCTTGCCTTGGCAAGTAGGCGGGCAATTGGCCGCCAACCACGCTCTGATTTCCGTTCTAAATGAATCCACATCCGCCATGAATCGGCCCCTTCAGCTAACACGCGTATTACGTGCAACTATACCCGAATTTCAGCAGAAGGTGGCGGGGAGTTTTTCGACAGATTTCAGGGGAAAGGGGCGGCGGCATAACGCCGCCGCTCCCATCAGGAGGATCAAATCTCGCCGAGATTTACCCGCACTTCGAGTCCCCAATGGCGGCGGATATTGGGTACCCGGAAATTGAGCAGACCCGAAACATTGGTCACCGCCTGAGCGTACAACTCGTTGGTCAGGTTCTTCACGAAGAACGATGCTTCGTAGCGCGTTTCCGGGCTGCGCCAGACCACCGACGCGTTGAAGATATCCGTTGGTTTGCGGAAGTGGCTGATGAGGTCTCCATTAAACTGACGCACACCTTCCAATTCACTCACCCGCGAGCCTGAGATCGTCTGCTTTCCCTGGTGCAACCAGTCACCATTCACAGTGAAGCTGCCGAGATCTTTCCAAGGCAATTCATAAGCGAAACCGGCGGAATAAGTCCACTTCGGTGAACGACCCGTAGGGTTGAGGTCAGCCAGATCATTGGGCACCAGCCAGCCCACGAAGTTGCCAATGGCATCGTTGATCCGAACCGGCGTATCGCAGATGGGCAGCCCCTGGGAGAAAGGGCCACCCTGGGCGGGGGGTGTATTGGGGTCGGTACCCGATGGACCGTCCGGATCGGTGCAAAATCCTTTGCGGGTAGTTTTGAGGTGGGAGGTGCTGAACCAGAGGGTCAGGCCTTCGGTCGGCACCGCTGACAGTTCAAGTTCAACCCCCTTGGTCTCCAGGGCACCGAGGTTTGACTGGATCGTCTCCTGCCCTCCGCCTCCTGGCGCAGGCCGGATGAATGCGCTCTGGAAATCCTTCACGTCAGTCATGAAGCCGGTGATGTTGGCTCGCAACCGGCGATCAAACCACTCGGATTTGAGCCCCAGCTCGAAGTTGTCAGCCTTTTCCGGCTCATACGGCCCGATGGTTGAGATCGAACCTCCACGGCCATTGAACCCACCCGCGGTAAAGCCTTCGGTGTAGGTGAGGTAGGCCATGATGTCGTCCGTGAACTGATAGGTCACACCGGCCATGGGCGTAAAGTCGGTCCACTCTTCTGAGCCACCAAGGCGGTTGTTACAGCGGATTGGTCCTCCAGCCGGATCGAGCACCGGTCGACACCCCCCAATCACACCGCCACTCGCGTCACGACCAATGGCGGGCCTGAGTTGAAAGAGCGGCGTGGGGGTACCCGGGACCGGAGGGCGGGTCAGATCGACGACAAACGCCGGCACGTTGAGACAGGCCCGGGTTTGTTGCTTCACCGAGCGAGTCGGATCTCCTGAGCCGACTGCACAGTGCTTGAAGTCCTTGCGTTCGGAGGTGTATCGACCGCCCACCGTAAACGTCAGGTCTTCGGTCGCGTGCCAGTTGGCCTGCGCGAAGACCGCCCACGCGCTGTTCTCCTGATTGCTGAACCCCGCCTGTCCTTGCGTCACTGGGCTCGTAAACGTGGGTGCTGGCGAAGGCCCGAAGATGATGTTCGGCGCAAACAGAATCCCGAAGGATTCCTGCTTCATCGTGTATTCCTGCTCGAAGTAATATGCACCTGCCACGAAATCAAACCGGTCAGAGAAGTCTGACGCGAATCGCACCTCGTGAGAGGTCTGGTAATGATCCTGAATACGACGACCCGCGAAGAGGTCATGTGGCGCCGCATCAATGGTGAAGATGATGTCTTCACGCACTTCGCGGTAGTTGCCGACGTAGGTCAATGTACCGAGATCGCCGATGTCCTGGGTGATTTGCGCGGTGGCACCCCATATCTCGAGGTTCGCGCCCTGACCACGGTCTTCACTGTCGTTGGCCGTGTATTCGTCATCCACCGAGCCACGCCCGAACGGTGTCGCACAGATTTTGGCGGCGTTGTCGGCCGCCGTCAGCGGTGCCTGGCCAAGAACGATGAGGTTGAACAGCGTCTGCGTGGTCACCACCAGGTCGTTGTCCAGCGGCCCACCGAGAAAAAGATTGCGTGGATTGTTGCGGCAATAATGGTGCTGTTGAGTCATGTAGGTATCGTCGCGGGTCTTGTTGTATTCCCCGCGCAGCACGATATCGAGACCTTCATTTGGCTGAATACGAAACGACGGCAACACCGTAATGCGATCCGTGCCCCCCCGGTCCTTGCCGTTATGGGTGTTTTTCCAATAACCGTCGTGTTGCGTGTCCTTCACCGCCAGACGCGCGGCCATCGTGTCGCCGATGGGCATGTTGGCGATGAGCTTGATATCGCGCCGGCCGAAATCGCCAATCTGCGCTGATGCGGATGCGCCCCATTCATCGAGCTCTGGCGCGTTGTGGCGCACCTGCACCGCTCCAGCGATGGTGTTGCGCCCAAACAAAGTTCCTTGAGGGCCGCGCAGAATTTCTACGAGGCTGATATCGACGAAGTCCGACAGCGCCGTGGAAACACGGGCTTGGACTACGTCATCGACAAAGATGGTGACCTTCGAATCGGACGCAGATTCGATATCACCCGTGCCTTGGCCACGTATAAAAAACGATGCCGAGTTCTGGAAGATTCCCACGGGTTCGAGCTGCACGTTAGGCGCCGCAGCGGTGAGGTCTCGTAGATCCTGGGCAAAGGCTCGTTCGAGTGCTTCCCCGGAAACGGCGGTCACCGGCACCGCAACATCCTGAGCACTGGCTTCACGTCGTGTTGCTGTGACCACGATTTCTTCAAGGGCGGTTGAACTCGAGCCCTCCTCGTCTTCGGCAGCCAGCGCGACCGGTGGACCGAACCCACCTAGAAGAATCGCCAGCGCGATCCGTGGATGCAGTTCACGAAAGCCTGTGAATTTGGAACTCGATGCTTGAACGACTTTTTTCAGTCGAAAGAAAGGCAAATGCTGCTGACTCATTGTTCTCCCCATTTCATGGCCTGGAACCTTCAAATCGGGTGATTTACTTCAGCGGTGCGAAACACGCACTCTCTTTGACTGCAGGTACTGCAAAGGTGTGACTTCGCTACGACCACCCTTCTTTTCCCAAAAGAAGAGCAACCGCCACGACCGTTTATACGCCTCCGGTTCTGATGCGCAAAGAAATTTCGCACCGACCGTCCAGTTCAACCGTTCATGCTGCACTGTGTCAGCAGTTATCCTGAAGGCAAAACTGGTGGAGCAAAGGATGGGACAGTTCATTGTGACGGGCGGATCGTCGGGTGTAGGTGCAGCCTTGGTGGCGCGTCTTGCCGAAGCGAATCACACGGTCTTCAACCTCGATGTCAGGGCCCCAGTCGCCGGCTCGTCTGGCACCTGGATCGAATGCCAGCTGGGTGACCCTGGCAAGATTTCTCTTGCCGTCAATCGGCTGCCGGCCCGCATTGACGGGCTTGCTAACGTCGCGGGAATGGCGCGTGCCGCTGATCCGGTCACCGTGTTGGCGGTGAACTTTCTCGGGATGCGAGAGTTGACTCGCCAACTCACACCACGTCTCCAACCGGGTGCGGGTATCGTTTGCGTTTCCTCCATTGCAGGCCGCGACTGGAAGGGTCGACTGGAAAAACTGAAGCCTCTGCTGAAGACAGACTCTATGGCGCATGGCCTCGACTGGTGTCACGCGAATGCTGAACTTTTCACGCGTGATCCGTATACGTGGTCGAAACGTGCCGTCACCGCCTGGGTGATGCACGAAGCGCGTCTGCTCGCACCATTGTCCACTCGCATTCTTGCGGTGAGCCCCGGTGGCATCGATACACCACTGACTCCGCAGTTCAATGCACTGATGGGCGAATCCCAGGCGGCGTGGACCAATGCGCAGACGGGACGCGCCGCCGTTCCCGGCGAAATCGCCGAAGTGATTGAAATGCTCTTGTGTCAGCGCTGTGGCTGGCTAAACGGGGTGGATATCCCCGTGGATCGTGGCTACAGCGCCGGTCTGGACGCAGGTTGGATCGACTTCCGTCAATCACCCGTGATGGTCGCAAAAGCTGCGCGGGATGCAGAAAAAAACCGGCACTAACGATCTCTGAGGCCAGACGGAGAAAAGCCCACGCAGCTGATTCACAGTCGGATGAACTACGTGGGCTCCCCCTCTCCCTCGAGATTCTTGCCGATACTAACTACTCAATTGGATGGGTCTTGCGGGCGTTGAACGGTGACGGCGGATTGTTGGTGATCCACACACAGAGCTGCGGATCCGCCTGACGCAGTTCGCCGGAAAGCCAGCGACCACAGTTGTCAAAAACCCCTTCCCGGCTGCCTTCTTTCACCATCACGTTGCCGTCGGCATTGACCTCGTACAACGCCCCCGTAAAGGGGTGCTTCATGATCTTGCCCATTATTGACCCGCTCCGTTGCCTTCGACCCACTCACCCAACTTGTAATGCAGCCAACGTACCTTGGCTTCGTTGTAGCGCGACAGGTAAAGCGTCTTTGAATAGGTCGATTCGAGTCCTGCCTGAACCTTCGGCATGTTGAAAACGTCCTGATCGAAGACACGACCGAGGAAGCCGTAGACCGTCGACCACTTCTGCTCCGGATCGAGCCACTGCATCTTCGCTGCCGGCGGACGTTCACCCTGGAACGGTGCCATCAGGATGCACTCCATGATGCTGCTGCGATGGTCATTCCCGTTGGGCCGGAAACGATAGACGATGCGATTGAACGCACCCCACGGATGGAAGTTCGGAAACAGCGTGTAATCGAGGTTGTCGACCATCTCGGCGTCGCAGTACTCATCGACCAACGCACCGGCGGCCTCCCGAAGACCCTCTCGGCTGTTCTGTGCCATCCACGCACGTGGCATTTTGCCTTGGGCGTTTGGAACGGGCTCATTGATCCCGATGTCCATCATGGCGCGCAGAACGTCCTCGTCAGAGAGCTGGCGATCGATGAGCGGGCTTGGTGTGACTGAGGGTGAAATCACCCTCGCGCAATTTTCATAGACATCAACCTGGCTGTTGATATCGCCGAGGGATTCAAGAATCTGTGGATGCGTGGCGTTGACATGGTAGGCCTCGCAGAACGCTTCTTGGGCGATCTTCCAGTTGCACGGCATGATCCGCGCGTAGTGGGCCATCTTGTAGAGCTTGGAAAGATCCCAGCGCTCGAAGTGCCGGGCAAGATCGGCGACGAAGTCTTTAAACGGCGCGGCCTTCTGGTCCGGGTTGATGAATACAAAACCGGCCCACGTGGCCACCGGAATCTCCGGCAGGTTGAACGTCTTGGTATTGATGTGGGGGAAGTCCCACTGTGCCGGGATCTCCTTGAAACAGCCGTCGAGTTCCCAGGCAAAGCCGTGGAACGGGCAACGCAGATCCGTGGCGCGACCATCAAACTCCTTGAGCATGCGGCCACGATGAAGACACGCATTGGGGAATGCCTTGATCACGCCTTTGTCAGCGCGGACCACCAGAAACGACATGCCGGCGATGTCATAACGGATGTGATCACCGACCTCGGGGATATCTTCTTCACGGCACGCGAACTGCCAGACTTTCTTCCACAAGCGCTCGACTTCGAGGTCGTGATAGGCCTTGGTGGTGAATCGCTCGACCGGCACCGCGACATCCGGAATCAGTTTTGGCGATTGTTCTCGCAACACAGCTGGCACGGGGCGTGTGTCCTGGTCGAGAAGCTGTTGATACGAGAGACCCGGTGAACGGGTCATGGTGTCCGGATTCAGATCCTGAATCGGTTCGGCCATGCTGGTCTTTCCTTCAAGTACATGAACCATTGACCATAACGGCAGGAAGACGGGACGGCAACCACGTCCGATCCGCGCAGCTCAAAAGGCACACGCCCGGCGATTGCCCGCTCCCCATCGACGCTTTCATACTGCGCGCCTTCTTTTCTGACTGGCCGACCTGGCATGACGCTGCTGCGTATCACGTTACTGGGGTCTATGTTGTACTTCAGTGCGACCACCCGTGCTGACGTGGAGTGGGAGCCTTTCGTTCAACCCTACAACCAGGTCTTCCCGGCCCTCGAGATTTCTCTTGCCAACGTGGAAGGTGGTGATGAAGAGGTGGACCCTGCCATCGTCGGCGAACAGGACGGGCTCATCGGCGTCCTGATCGATGACGTTAAACCAGGTACTGCCTTTGCCTTGACGATACGCATCCCGGGTTACGCCGCCGACAGCCGCCTCAAAGGGAAAATTCCCGATGCGGAAGGTCCCTATCAGTTGAATCCGGTCATCGCCTGGGACTTTGGTGCACTCGCCAATGTGCGCCAGCCCAAACCGGCAAATGCCCTCTTTGAACTCTCGCTCAGTGGCGCGACGCCAGAAAATCGAACCCAGCGTATTCGCTTGCGCTCGGTGAACGACGCGATTTACTACCTCGATGAAGAAGATGACGCCGATGACACGGACCTCAACTGGCTCTTCGCCGCCTATGTGAATGAAGACCATCCCCAAGTCGACGTAATTCTCAAAGAAGCGCTGGCCACTGGCATCGTGGATTCCTTCAGTGGTTATCAGGCGGAAGATTCCGACGAAGTGCTCAAGCAGGTGTACGCGATCTGGCATGTACTGCAAGAAAAAGGGATTCGTTATTCATCCATCACACGTACGTCCAACGAACACGTCAACATCCACAGTCAGCACGTGCGTTTTCTGGATGAGTCCCTCGCGATGAGTCAGGCCAACTGCGTGGATGGCAGCGTCTTGTTCGCGTCCATCCTGCGCAAGATCGACATCGCTCCGGCGTTGGTGTTGATTCCGGGCCACATGTTCCTCGCCTTCCAGTTGGATGAAGAAGGTGAAGACTACGGTTTCCTCGAAACCACCATGCTCGGCAATGTGCATGATGGCAAAGGTGATCGCCTCAAGGCACTCAAGACCGGTTTGAGCGTGAAGGTTGATCAAGCGACCAGCCTCGAGAGTTTTGCCTCAGCACTCGAATCCGGCCAGGAACAGTTCGAAGAAGTTGCTGACAAGTTTGCCGACGAGAGTGACATCGAACATCAGTTCATCGACATCCAGTCAGCACGTGAACTTGGGGTGATGCCGATTACGCGGTGAGCGTCATTGCTCGCCATCGTGCCTTGAGTTGAACGTACCCTGGCTCGGGTTGGGTTTCATAGACGAGGGCGCCAGCTTCCCACTGCACAAATGGCTGGCGCGATCGAACCCAGATATGGCCAGCAGGTTTGAGCCACCGGGTATCGTCCAGAGTCCCGGCCTTGATGTTGATCTCTTCGCTACCGGTGGCGCCATGCCATATGCGGACACCACATTCAGGGCAGAACCAACCCTGGCGCCTTGTGCCTGATTCCGATGAGCGTTCAATCAACTGCACCGTCCCGGTGACTTCAAAATCTGCAGCGGAAATACGCAAGCTCTCGCCGAACGCCGAACTGCTGTGACGCTGACACTCCGTGCAGTGACAGAGATAAAACGTTAGCGGCGAACCGGTGATCTGATAGCGCACAGCACCGCAGGAACAACCGCCGGGCAGCGGTAAAGCTGGAACGACGACACACCGGGACTCAGTATCGACGGCCAAGGAAGACTTCCCGCTCATAAGAATCAATGACAGTCGTCACCACAAATCCAGCGCCAGAGAGCCCAGCAATCCACTGCTCACGTGAAAACAGCCCGCAATGATGGGTTTCATGTTCACTGCGCACGGGTCCATCACCTTCCCGAAAAGCGAACACGTATTCAACGACGGTGTGTGTGTCCTCCGGGTCGGGGTCATAACTCCACTCGAGAAAACGCAGTGATCGTTCCTCCGAATCACTTCCCCCGTGATCGGTGGATGCTTCGTACGTCTCGCGTGTGCAGTCCGGGACGAGCATCACGAGACCATCGGTTTTGCAGTGTTTGTAGACGTTGCGAAACACCACATTCAAATCGTCGAGCGTCGTCATGTAGTCGATGGCGTCATGAATGAACACGACGTCGAAGGTGGCAGCGGCATCGAAAGTACGCATGTCCCCCACCGCATGGGCGCACTCCGGATTGAGCTGCGCACTGATGGCGAGCATGTCTGCCGAGAGATCGGTCAACAACACCTCGTTGAACCGCGACTTGAAGTAGCTGGCGTTGTTCCCGCCACCGGCACCGAACTCGATCATCGAAGCGTTGGCCGGTAGACCAAAGTCGTCGATGAGTTTGCCGAAAAAGCCAGCCTCCTCTGCATAGTCCGCAACGGGTGAAAGTACCGGCCACCACTTGGCCAGATCGTCATACATGATCCCCATGAATTTTTCCTGTGGCTCCGCTGTTTCCAAGGATGATGCGTACAATGCGAGGCATTCGCTACCCCTGCCCCAGACCAAAACCTGGATCTGACTAATGCCACTCAAATCCGTCGTTCTGTCGAGGCGACTCAACGCTGAAAAACCCGTCAGCATCGATTCGATGCTCGCTGATGTTCGTTCGCTACTGCCGGCCATCGCGGCGGATGCAGCCGCCGTCGAAAAACAGCGCAAACCGATGGACCACCACATGCAAGCGCTGGCCGACATCGGCCTCTATCGATTCTTCGTACCAAAGCGTTTCGGCGGAGTTGAATACCCGCTGACCACCTTCGTCGATGTCGGGTTGATGCTTGCTGAAGCCTGTACTTCTACCGCCTGGGCAACGACGTTTTGCATGGAACACAACTGGATGTTGTCGCAGTTTCCAATGGAGGCGCAGGTAGAAATCTTCTCCGAAGTACCGTGGGTGATTGCGCCGGGCACGATCGCCATCACCGGGTTTCCGAGCCTGTTGCGGGTGGTTTTAACCTCACAGGTCGCTGGGCCTGGGGTACGGGGGTGATGCATTCCGATTGGGCGCTGGTCTCCGGGCTCATCAAAGAAACCAAAGAGGTGCGACTTTTCGCGGTGCCGATTGAACAGGTGGAGATCATTGATACCTGGCACATGGACGGCATGGCGGGAACAGGCAGCCATGATATGGCGGTCAACAACATCTTCGTGGCAACACGTCACTCCCAAACCGTCAGTGCAATGACCATCGGTCGCGGTGAAGGCGCCCTCGCCCACGGAACAGCGATGTTTCGCATGCCGATGATGCCGATTCTGTACCTCGCTGCGGGCGCGCCTGCCATCGGTGCCGCGCGTGGTGCGTTGAAGCGATTCATCGAACGCGCCCCTGAGCGCCAGAAGTTTGGTTCCCGACAAAAACAATCCGAGTCTGTGGTGACACAGGTGCTCGTCGGGAAGAGCAAAGCCCTCATCGATGCTGCCGAAGTGATTGCTAAACAAGTCGCACTGGAGTGTATGGCATGGGGCGAAGCAGACGACATTTGTCCCCTGCCTGAACGCATGCGGTATCGCCTGCTCGTGAACCAGGCGGTGCGCATGGTCCGTGATGCAGTGCGTGACCTCTTCGAGAACAGCGGTGCCAACGCCCATCGAGATGACGAGCCCTTGCAGCGCATTCATCGCGATATCCACACGATATCGGCCCACGCGGTCTTCGATATGGACGTGGTTGCTGAACAGTTCGGACGCCTCGCGCTCGGCATGGAGACGACGATACCGCTGTGAATTCAGTTCGTGAGTTTCTGCATTCACCGCCGCCCATCGCGCTGGTCATGGCGGTGGCTGGTTTCGCCGCCTTGCCACCCAACATCATGCCGGTGCTGTCGCGCCTGCTCGCCGAAACCCATCACCTCAACGATGCGGAGCTTGGATACTTCATTGCGAGTGGCACGACCGCGGGATTGCTCGCTTCACTGACGGCGCCGTTCTGGATCAACAAAGTACGCAGTGGATTGATCGTCGCTGCTGCGTTCATGGTTTACGCCATTGCGTCTCACGGGCTCTATGTCGTTTCAGGTCACACGATGCTCTACACTCTGCAGTTCTTGCTGAACGGGTCCATTGTCGTGATCGCCAGCGTCTGTTCGGCGGTATTTCTGCGTGCACCCAACCCCGCACGCATCATGAGCATCAAGATCTCCAACGACGTAATCATCGCCAGCTGTTTCCTGTACGTGCTGCCCATCGATACCCTTGGGCTCGAAGGTATCGTCACGTCCATCTCTGTGGTCTTTGTTGTTGCGGCCCTGCTCTCCCTGCGCTGGCCCGCGACCTATCAACATGTTCAGCCCCGTGCGCTCGATATGGATGGCATCAGTCATGGCGCGCGTCAGGGCTGGTACGTGCTGATCACGTTGACGGTGTTTTACGCGGCCGGTGTCAGTGCGTGGAACTACCTCGGTCGCCTGGCATCAGCAGCAGGGCTCAGCAACGATGAAGGTGCGAGCGCGATCGCCGTCGGGTTGTTTATTGGTGTGTTCGGCGCCTTGTCAGCCGCATGGCTCACGGGGCGTGCGCGTGGCCTGATGTTGCCGGTGATTTCCGGCGTGATTTTTGTTCTCTCCATTGCATCACTCGGCGTCGTCAAAGGCTACGTGCCGTTCCTGATCGCCTCCATCGTGTTCAACGTCAGCTGGAACCTCTTCATTCCCTTCCTCATGGCGCTGCTGCCACGCAGCGACTTCAGCGGGCGCCTCTCGTCATTGTTGCCGGCGACAGCCATGGCTGGAGGCATCTTTGGCCCTCCGTTGACCGGCAACCTGATTCTGTGGTCGGGTTACGACGTCGCGTTGATCGCGACAGCCGCCTTGGCTGCGACGTCTATCGTTGCGTTTGCATATCTATCGAAATCGATCACGAAATCGATGACGAAGTCGATTCCAGAAATCCTGCCTCGGTAAGTTCAAGTGCCTGGTCCGCTCGTCGGTCCTTGGCGAGCAGAAGATAAAACGCTGGCACCACAAAGAGTGTGAACAACGTGCCGATGCCCAGGCCCGTCGCAATCACGAGACCGATCTGATATCGGCTGACAGCACCCGGTCCCGATGCAATCAACAATGGCACCATGGCCATGAGCATCGCCACTGTCGTCATCAGAATCGGCCGAAGCCGAATGCTTGCAGCTTTCTCTACCGCAGCACGCCTATCCAACCCTTCCCGCATCTGCAGGCGATTCGCAAAATCGACGATGAGAATGCCGTTCTTGGCAATCAGGCCAATGAGGGTAATGAGTCCCACCTGAGTGTAGAGATTCAGCGTCGCAAATCCTAACGACACGAAGATCAAAGCCCCGGCGATCGACATCGGCACCGAAATCAAGATGATCAGTGGATCGCGCCAGCTTTCAAACTGCGCAGCGAGAACGAGATAGATCACCGCAAGTGAGAGAAAGAACGTCAGTACCAAGGTGTCGCCTTGCTGCTTGTACTGCCGTGACTCACCGATGTAGTCGTAGCTGAATCCCCGCGGAAAGAGTTCTGCGGCCTTCGTTTCCATGAACGCCACCGCTTCACCGAGGGTTACACCCGGCGCCATCACACCGTTGATGGTCACTGAGTTCATCTGCTGGAACTGCACTCGCTGGGTCGGTTCGATGGTGTGTTCAAAACTAACGAGGCCACCGAGGGGCACGAGATCCCCTTCCCGTGTACGCACGTAGTAGTTGTTGAGGTCCTCGTGACTTGGACGGGAATCGCGAGGCACCTGGGGAATCACTTCGTAGCTGCGACCTTCCAGGTTGAACCGGTTCACGTAGTTACCCCCCAGCATCGTCGCGAGGGTGGTTCCAATTTCATCCATGGACACACCTAGATCACCGGCGCGATCACGGTCGATGAGGATGCGGGTTCGCGGCAAGGACATGTCGAGACTCTTCGACAGGAAAGCGAATTTTCCGCTCGCATAACCCGCGCCGATCAGGTCACCAGCCACCGACTCCAGCGCCTCGAAGTCCTGATCGGATGTGATGACAAACTGCAAGGGAGTGCCTTGCGCGGCTCCCGGCAACGACGGAAACGAGATCACCGCGACCTGTACGCCCGCGACGTTGTTGACCTGTTGTTGTAGCCACCCATGGATTTCACTCTGGGTCCGTTCACGTTCAGCTACCGGCAGAAAGCGCACACCACCAAACGACACGGACGGTGAACCGCCCCCTCCGATCAACACAAAACTACGCAGATACTCCGGAATCGCCTCGTAGATCTTTACGACCTCGCGTACCCACGTCGCCGAATACTCGAGCGTTGCGGTTTCCGGTGCGCGGATTTGAACATTGAGTACCTCACGATCTTCCATGGGCGTGAGCTCACTGGTACTCGACTGGAACAGGAAGGCGATGCTGATCACCATCCACAGCGCAAAGAGCCAGATGACCGGCTGCCAGGACAACGCGTTGTGGAGATGTCGTCGGTACCTCTCGGCGAGTCCGTCGAAGAAGTGCTCCACCGCCGCCTCGAATCGTTCCGGTTCATCTTTAGAAGTCAGAACCCGTGATGACAACATCGGCGAAAACGTTAATGCGACGATTCCGGAAATCAGCACCGCCCCGGCGAGTGAATAGGCGAATTCGGTAAAGACGATTCCGACAAGCCCACCGACAAAGGCGATGGGCGCATAAACCGCGAGCAAGGTCGTCGTCATGGAAATAATCGGCAGCGCGAGTTCCCGGGTTGCATCCCGCGCTGCCTGCACCGGGGTTTTGCCAAGCGCTATATGGCGATGCACGTTTTCAACGACAACGATGGCGTCGTCGACTACTAGACCAATGGCGAGTAGCATCGCCAGAAGCGTTAGCAGATTGATGGAAAAACCCATCATCATCATGAGGAAGCTTGCACCGATCAGTGACAAGGGTACCGACACAGCTGGCACGATGGCCGCGTGCCAGGAACCGAGAGACACCAGTACGATCAGCAGCACGATCACCACGGCTTCGGCCAAAGTGTGCAGCACTTCTTCAATGGAATCTTCGATGTACTGGCTGCCGTCGTGCACCTTGTTGAGTACCAATCCCTCCGGCAGGTTGCGGCTGATCTCATCAACCAGTGCGCGCACTTCGTCGGAGACGTCGAGCGGGTTGGCACCGGGCGAGGCTTCGATGGCGACCATAATCGCGGGCTTGCCGTTGAACCACGACAACTGATCGTAATTGGCTGCATCCAAAGCGACTTTCGCAACATCCTGCAGCCGAACCAGTTGGCTTCCATCGGTGCGCACAACGAGTTCATTGAACGCACCTACATCGGCGATGGATGTGGAGGCAGTCAGTTCAATGCCAACAAGGTCATCCTTGGTTTGTCCAACACCCGCGAGATAGTTGTTCTTCTGCAGCGCGGTGCGTACATCTGCAGCGGTGACGCCGAGGGCCACCATGCGCTCGGGATCAAGCCACACCCGCATGGCGAAGTTCTGGTTGCCATTGATCGTCGCCTTGGCGACACCATCGACCGCCTGCAACCTTGGCAATGCACTGCGCAGCAGATAGTCGGTGATTTGGCTCGGATTCATGCTCTCGCTGACAAAGGCGAGGTACATGAGGGCGAAGCTGCTGCCCGTACGCAAATCGATCACCGGGTCCAAGGCTTCGCGCGGAATCTGATTGCGTTGGCTCGCCACCTTGGCCTGAATTTCGGCAATCGCAGCGTTGTGATCGTGGTTGAGCACCATCGTCGCTTCGATGATCGATACGCCCTGTCGCGACGTAGAGACGAGGTAATCGATCCCCTCTGCTTCAGCGATGGCGCGTTGCAGGGGCGTTGTAATGAAACTCTGCACAAGGCCCGCGTCGGCACCGGGATAAGCCGTTGTGACCATGATCACGGCGCGGTCCGCGCGTGGATATTCCCTTAGTTCGAGCAGACCCAGAGATCGTATGCCAACCAGAAGGATCAGCAGCGAGATCACCGTCGCGAGCACCGGACGGTTGACGAAGGTATCGGTGAACTTCACCCGCGTTCCAGGCCTTGGGGTAGTTGCACGGAATTGTCGATGACCACGGGTTGGCCGCTGCGCAGCTTCAAGTGACCCGCGCTTACCACTCGATCACCTGTTTCAAGCCCCTTGAGAATCTGAATACGACCTTCACGCACGGGACCGGTGGTTACATGACGACGTTCTGCGGTGAGCGCATCACCTTCCCCGAGAATCACAAACACCGAATCCCCATAGGGATAAAAAGCGATGGCCGTACGCGGTAGCGTCATGACACTTTCGACATTGCCAGACTGCACGGAGATACGCGCGAACATGCCTGGTCGCAGCTTCGTTTCCTTGTTGGGGAGCGTGGCGCGTACCTGTACGTTACGGGTTTTTTCATCGACCTTGGGACTGATGGCGGTGATTTTGCCGTTGAAGATCTGAGCCTCAAAGGCGGCACTGCTGACATCCACGATCTGACCGATCTTCAGTGTTTGCAGGTGCCGCTCGGGTACCGTGAAGTCCACATAGAGGGAGTCCAGTCGCTGCAACGTGACGATGGCTGCTCCCGGAGACAGAAACTGACCGACGTTGACCAGACGAATGCCGAGTTCGCCGGAAAACGGGGCGCGGATGGCTTTACGTCGAATGTCCGCGCGCTGCGCTTCTACTTCTGCGGTCAGGCTATCGAGTTGGCTTTTCGCGCGGTCGAGCTGGGCTTGGGAGAGCGCTGATCGCTGCTCGAGTCCTGAGGCGCGCTCATAGTCGAGTCGTGCCAGCTTGAGCTGAGCCTGCAGCGAGCGCAGGTCAGCCTGTTCGCTGGCATCGTCCTGTTGAACCAGTAACGCGCCTGCCTGCACCGACTGACCGGAATCGAAGGTGGTCGACGCGATGATGCCAGGCACTTCCGCGCTGACATCTACGCCCTGGATGGCGTTGAGGGTCCCCACCGAGGTGACGGTCCTTTCCCAGGACTCCTGCATGACCACGGCTGAAGAAATGGTCTCCGCCGGGGGCTTCATCGCCGCCCGGGCGGTAGAAAGTTGGTCGGCCTTGAAGGCTTTCCAGCCAAAAATGCCGCCAAACAACACTCCCAACGCCAGGAGCATGGCCAGCATGCGCTTGATCATCTGTACATCGCGTTTCACGTCGAGGGGGGGATAGTACGCGGGGCGCCCGAGGCGGACAAATCACGAAGATGTACGGAAAACCCGCGCTCCCTTAGCGAGTTCGGGCGACCGGCACGCTTGCCGGCGACCTGGAAGCGCTCATGGACAATCAACCGTCACATAGATGTCGGCGGCGTTGTGCTCGCCCGACGTTTCGGTCACGACACGGAATGCTGATGACAACGCGTACTCGATCTTGAGCGTCGATAACCGTTCCAGAATGGATATGCCCTAGCTGACATAGAGCTCGGGCGTGACGTGGCGACCGACGACAAGCGCGGCAGATTCCTGAGTCTGACCCGCAGGCACCTCGATGCCGATGTTCACTGGCAATCGATCACCATACCGCCTGGCGAGGAGATTGTCGGCGCCAATGCCGATTGTGGCGGCTGCTTGATTGACGAGGGACGTCTCCCCCGCGCTTGCCGCCGGCTGCATTGGCCGGCCAAACAGCAACCATGACAGCTGGTCAGATTGGCCCATCGCCGGGTTGGAGAACAGTTCGATTCGGGGATTCGCAAGCGGACCACGCGCCATCAATCCGACCGTCACTTCCGAGGTGGGAGAGCGACTTGCCTCGACGTCGAGCGCCGGGCGCGTTAACGGGGTGTCGCTCCAGAAAAGTCTGCCTTCCCGGATGTCGAGGGTTTGACCCCACGCCGAATAGCGCCCGCCAGTCTTGGTTCGAATGGATCCATTGGCTGTGATTCTGCCACTCCGCTGTTTGAGCCTTAAGGCGCCCGTCAGCGGAGTGTCTAGACCGAATCCCTTGAATTGGGTGTCGTCTCCGAGGCGCACCCGTACGTCCGTTGCATCTAAACTTTGGCGTAGCCCCGTTTCGCTTGGTCGACCTTTAACATCTCCCACGATCTTCTGATCCGGGCTGGTCCGTACTGCGTTTATCGGCTGTTCCCGAATGTGGATACGTGCGCGGTCGACATCCATCCTGCCGGTTAACGACAGACCATCCGCATCCATATTTAGCCAAAGATCTGGCGAAGCCGTGAGTTGGGCACTATCCGTATCGGCGATTCGCACGTGATCGCCCGTTAAGTGCAACGAACCGCTCACGCCGCTCCAGAGTTCATCATCGTCCATGGAGGGGTGCGCCTCGCCTTCCAGACTGAAAGTTCCGTGGCCCGATGTGCCCGTCGCTGCAAACGAAATGAGTGCTGATTGGGTGTCCCACTGTGCGTTCGTTTTCACGACGGCTTGCACAGCTTTCAACCTGACCCCCGTTTCTACAATTTCGAGCTCTCCGTCCTTGAGCGTTATTGCACCGGTGACGGCGGGGGCGCCCAAGAGACCTCGTATCGTGGCTTGACCTGAGAGCTGACCTTCGTGGAATTGGAGCTCTGGTAGTAATGCTGAATAGGCTGCCAGAGGACCGAGATCAAACTCGGCGAGCCCTTCGACACCAGAGTTTCGCCAGTTATCCGGGTTTCTTTGAACGTTCACTTGTGCATGAGCAGAAGGCGCCCCCGTTCCCTCGGTCTGCAGCTTGACGTTGACGACATCGTTGGAGGTCGGAGAAACAAGCATGGTGAGCCGCGGGATATACAGCGCCAGTGACACCTTCAACATGCACGTCAAGTGTTGCGGCCAACACCCAGGGGGAGGCAAAAATCATGAGAGTCAGGCTGACGGTCACGAGACGACACAACACTTCGTGGTTTCAGCGCTTCTGGCGGTGTACGCCCGAAGCCTCTGCCTTTAATCTGCTTTCGACCGGATGAGCATAACCCCCTACCTACCTGTGCCCAAAGGAAACCCGCCCCAAGGAAAATCACGATGACCAACACAACCGCGAACACAGCCGACGAACGGATGCACCCTGTGGGAAATGCGCCCGCGTGGAGCGAAAGTTACTACTTCAACTTCGTCGATCCGGCGACCAAGGTCGCGATGTTCACCCGAATGGGGTTTCGTCCTGGTGACGGCTGGGCTGACGGACTGCACGTCGTCTACCTCGGCGGCGATCGTGTGGCGTTCACTTACGGTCGACGAACCATCGGCAAGAACCTCCTGGACTACAACGGCGACCTGAAGGCCGGCAACCTTGAAATCATCTGCCGCGACCCGTTCAAACATTGGCAAGTGCGTTATCAGGGGCCCGCTGAAGACATCAACAATTCGGCCATTTTGCTGGAGCGTAAAAAGCTACGGCCAGAAGGCTGGTACAAAGCAGCCACGCTCGACATGGATGTGAATTTTCACGGCATTTCTGATCCCCATTACGCGGCCTCCGGCGAGCGGGGTCACTTTGAACAGACCGGTCGAGTCACCGGCAGCATCCGTCTCGACGGCGAGACATTTCAGGTTGATGGTTACGGCGTTCGCGACAAAAGCTGGGGACCACGTGATTGGGGTGCAGGTGCATCGTCAGGTGCAGCCACTAATTCAGGCGCGCCGCAGAAACCGAATGTTGGTCCTGCCCCGTTCGTGAACTGGTTTTCGATGAACTTCGGCCCTGATCTCGCCTTGGGCGGCGCCGCAGTTCGTCATGCCGACGGCGTCATGCGGGGAGCGGGTTGGTTTAATGCGAATGGCCGCAACGAAGAGTTGACGGATGTGATCATCGAATCCCGCTACCGGGCTGACAGCATCTGGCACACCGATGTGCGCCTCACCGGTCGCACCTCGTCTGGGCAAGCCCTCGATATCACAGGCAAAGTGCTGACCGTTTGTCCGACGAAAATCCCAATGCGGGGCGGTGCCACTTTCGTGAACGAAGGGCTTGCCGAGTTCACCCTCGATGGCAAAACCGGCTATGGCATCGCCGAACACTGGCATGCCGTCAAGACTGAAGATTAAGGAATCTCTGAGTAATGTCTATTTTCGCCATAACTTCGTTGATCGTCGCTCCAAAAAATCGCGAAACTACTGCATTTCCGCGATTTTTCTATGTTCCTCTCGCCCTAAAGAGGTATGGGTTCTGACGAAAATATCCAACTAATCAGAGTTTCCTTCAGCAAGGGAGTTCGCAACGTGACAGAAAAACCCTTCAACTACGACAACGTTAAAGGCTACACCCTCGAAGACGCCGATCAGGAAGCCCTCATCCGCGCTCAGAACGAATGCACTTTCATGTGGTCGACCCGCGAAGGCTGGCCGGTAGGCGTCATCATGTCCTATGTTTGGGACCAGGGCTGTTTTTGGCTGAGCGTTTCTTCACTGCGGGTACGCGTCCAGGCCGTGGAGCGTGATCCCCGCGTGTCGATTTCCATCACCAGCAAGGGTGTCGATCATCCCGGTGGACGCAGTTTGACGCTCAAAGGGAAGTGCGAGGTGTTAAAGGACCAAGCGACGATCGACTGGTTCCTGCCTAGACTCGCCGAGAGCCTCCGGCCCGGTGATGCGGAGGCACAACGCCTCTTCGTTCAGCTCAACAACACCCCCAACCGCAGAGTGCTCAAAGTCACGCCCCTCAAGCGAATTGGTTACGACGGCCAAAAAATGCGCAAGGCGACGGCCGACGCTGTGGCCTCAGGGAGATCGATCGGCCCTTCTTGACGATTCTGATCACTGGGCTTGAGAGCGTGATGTTTGCGTGCCAGCATGCGGGAGATCCGCTGTATCACCGTTTTTTTTCATCATTCTGGAGACACCTATGGGCACCGCACTTCAATCGATCCCGCTCAAATCCATCCGCAATCAGTCCGTGAGCCTCGGTGACTACGCTGGCAAGACGGTGTTGGTCGTTAACGTCGCTTCTCAATGTGGCCTCACGCCTCAGTACGCTGGCCTCGAAAAACTGCACGAAACCTATGCCGCCAAAGGGTTGGTGGTCGCAGGTTTCCCGGCGAACGATTTTGGTGCGCAGGAACCCGGCAGCAATGAAGAGATCGAACAGTTCTGCACCACGAAGTTCAACGTTGCTTTCCCGATGTTCGCCAAGATCGTCGTGACAGGCGCAGAAAAACACCCGCTGTATCAGGCCCTCACTGCGGCTAAACCCGAAAAGACCGGTGACGCGGCAGGATTTCGTGAGCGTCTCAAGGGTTATGGACTGACACCCACCAACGATCCGGAAGTACTTTGGAATTTCGAAAAATTCCTGATCGACAAGTCAGGTAACGTCGCCGGCCGATTCGCGCCGACCGTTGCACCCGACGATCCGGCACTGTTAACCGCCATCGAAAAAGTGTTGGCCTGATTCTCGACCCGAGTCGAAGCTGACCTATGGCCCGGCGTTCTACACCGCTGATCTCCCGTGAGAACGCCGCACGCGCAGCACTCGTGGTGATCGATGAGCGTGGACTCGATGGCTGGAGTCTTGAAGAAGTGGCGAAGTTGCTCGGTGTGCGGGCGCCGTCCCTCTATCACCACTTCAGCGGTAAATCTGATTTGCTCGCTGAGGTGGTGAAGCTGATTCTGCGAGACATCGCCGCACCGCAAATTGACGACAACGACTGGAAAGAGACCGTGATGCGGCTCTGTCTCGAAGCCCGCCAGGCCATCTTGCGCCATCCGCAGACCGCGACACTGCTCCTGCGGTTTTTCCCCAAACAGTTCTTCATCCGCGCCTATGACTTTTGGGCGTCGGTCTGTCCGTTTCACCAATCCGTACAACTCGTCATGTTGGAAGGGCTGGAGAAGTTAACGTTTGGTTCTGCGGTTTTTGCTGCAGCTGAACGTGCCGATGGTAAGACCGGTTATCCACCGGTAGATGACCAGGAGTTGCCTCATCTAGCGGGTGCGCTCGCCGCTGGAACGATGAGTGATACCGAGCTATTTGCGGAAACGGTGCGACGTTACTTGGCAGGGTTTCGAGGTTCGCCGCTGAGAGGCGACATAACCTTGCCACCTGGCAGTACAACGATTCTCTTACGCCGCACTCACTCAACCGGTGACGCGGACTCCTGAATCCAGACGATCACAGGGATCGTGCCGCGCTTAGCCTCTACCCAATCAAAACGGCCCAAGACCCGATCGCCGATGGCCACAGCAGTGTCCTCAGATTCGAGTTCCAGCATACCCATCAAGTGAGCGCCAGCCGGATCGAGCTTCACCACCACGGAAGCAAAGGGATGGCGAATCTCGTCCATCCCTTGGATCTTGTGAAAGGTGCGAGTCCAGGTATAGATCTCACCACGAGGCGGCACTTCTTCCCAGCCTTGTTCAAAACTGCCACAGGCGCAGCGATACACCGAGGGCCAATGCCACTGGCCACAGTCTTTGCATCGCGGCATTAACAGTCGACCTTCGGCGAGTCCTGTCCAGTAGGGTCCGTCCGGCCCCGTCGCGAGCTCATCGGGTAAACGATGTTCTTCAACCATTGGTGTGTCTCACTGCCCTCTTCACGACGGTAACAACTGATCCGCCATGCACTCGGCGATCATAACGGTGGTCAGATGGGTATTGGCGCGGATTACCGAAGGCATGATCGACGCGTCGATCACATACAGCGATTCAAAACCGAGCACACGACACTCAGGATCAACCACCGTGGTTTCTGCATCGGGATGGCCCATACGACAGGAACTGGTACCGTGTTGCGTGTCCCCAACGTTCTCCAGAGCCCATCGGTCGGCGGCCGCATCAGTGTTGAGTGCCGACCAATCCGCGCCACCCGGTCGCACGTTGCCGATGCAAGTAAACGCCTGGGTCGCGAACATCTCACGCACCCGATGGATACCATCCCGAAGACGCAGCTGATCACTTGGGTCAGCCAGCATGTTCTCTTCGATGAATGGATCGACCCTTGGATCAACGGATTGCAGCGTCAGCTCGCCTCGGGAGACACACTGATTCACCCAAACCGTGATGAGCCCAAACACCGGAGCACCCCCAGCCACATGGCGACCGATGCTGTCACCCAGACGATTCATTGCAACGAACATCATGTCGCCCGCACCGGCGCCAGCAAGTCCGGAGCTGCAGCGCACACAGCAGTTGGTGTGGCGAAAACCAGGGGATGGTGCGAATTCTTCCTTTAACAAGACCACAAACGAAGCACCGGGGTGATCCTGAAAGCTCTGTCCTACAGGTAAGTCCGCACGTACCGGAATGCCGAGTGAATGAAGATCTTTTGCAAGCCCTATGCCGGAACGCATGAGGATCGCAGGAGAATGCACCGCACCCGCCGAGAGAATTACGGTGCCCGCATGCAGCTCATGAACGTCATCCCCACGAAGGTAACGAACCCCTACGGCGCGAGCGCCTTCAAACAACACCCGGTCCACCAGCGCGTTGCCAACGATCTGCAGGTTGTTCCTACCCCGAGCGGGCCCGAGGTAGCCATCGTTCGTACTCACACGAACGCTGTCGCGGCTGTTGATGGCGTAAGGCGATACGCCGAGCGCGTGTGGCGCGTTGTGGTCTTCCGCCCACGGCAACCCTGCGGACAATGACGCCTCACCGAGGGCTTGATCCACTGGCCCCCACAGCGTAACTGGCGCGCGATAAACCGGAATGGGTCCATTGTGGCCGTGATACGGTTTGTCAGCGAATCGAAGGTCCGTTTTCAGACGATTGAAGTACGGCAATACCGAAACAAAGTCCCAACCTGTGGCGCCGTCTTCCACCCAGGATTCGAGATCTTCCACCATCGCGCGGATGGCAATCTGGCCATTGATGGCCGAACTGCCATCCACACCTCGCCCGCGCCAATACACACGGGGTTTCTGCGCCTTCGTGCGGCGCGCCATGAGGTCGTCATAACGGAACTGACCATACTCCGGCGCCACGATGATGTTGGCCGGATTGGGTGAACGCATATCCGCGGGCGCGTCGGCACTGCGATAGTCGGGTCCGGACTCGAGCAGCACCACAGAAGCGCCTCGTTCAGACAACCATGCCGCGAGCGTAGCACCCGCGGATCCTGCTCCGACGATTGCATAGTCCGGATTCATCTCAGCGGCTGAGTTCCGTACGTGATTCGATGTGATGCTGCAGGTCTTCAGGTAACCACCACGAGGGTTTCAGGCGCCGCTCCGAAAAGACCGTTGCAGCCTGATCGTTGTAGTGAGGTGATGACTTACGGTCACTCTGCCCGACGGGCAGATACAGGTAACTCTTGATGGGTCTTGACATCACCACCACTTGTGTGGCCGTCTGCCCCTGATGGCCCCAACGTTCACCCTTGTCATTGGGTGGTAGATAACCCATGGATCGCAGCGTCGTCAGGCCGACCACATCACCCCCGCCACCTTCCACGGGCCAGGATTTGTCATCGCGACCGACGCGATAAACTCGGCCCCAAGGCGCATCGATAGTCCCGAGATCGTTCTTCAGGTTCGCCATCGCTGTGGACCATGACAAGCGGATCAACGCCTTGTCTGCATCACTCAGTGCAAGCGCCTTCGGTGCCCGGTTTTCAACCATGGCATAGTGATCATCGATGGCTGCTTTGAGTGCCTTGCCCGGTTCAGCGGCATCTTCAGTCGCATCTTCAGTAGCATCAAGGGCCATGCGCCAGTAGGCGTACCGCAGCGCCGGAACGGAGTCTTTGTGCAGCTGGCCGTCCCAGGCGATTACCGGTATGGCAGTTGGATCATTGCCTACCGATTGCGCGAGGGCCGCAAGCCAACGGTCCGTACCATAGGGCTTGATGTCATTGGCGATGGCGAGCATTTCATCAACCGAAATCGATTCGTCCGATCCCAGCAGCTCAAGGGCTCTGGCACCCCGTTGATTGGTCCAACCATGGCGTGGTCCGTAATGCAGGCTGCCCCAGAGTTCAGGCAAATAGTCCTTGGGGTCGAGGGACCCACCACGAATCATGCCTTCAGGTGGGATGTTACAGTTCTGCATGTATCCCGATTCCGGATTGAGCACTTGCAGCTGTTCATCCGCACCGTGCAACCCCTGCCATTCGGATGCAGACGTATCGCCGGGGACCGGTCTCGACCAATCGTAGGCAGGATTGCGTTTCGGAACTCGACCCACTCGTTGATAGAAGATGTTCCCGCTCGTGTCCGCGACCATCATGTTTTGCGGAAACATGGCCAGGGTCGCCGCCGCATCTTTAGCGCCGAGATAGTTCTTCGAGAAGTTCAGCTTCATCCAGGCGGCATTACGATCCGCGCTTTCATCGTAGGGAATTTTCGCGGCCCAGGCCTTGTCGTCTTCACGCGCAATCAGTGGACCATGATGAGAGAACCGTAACGTGCGCTGCTTTGTTGAACCATCAGGATAACGGAACTGCACATCGTGGCTTTTGAGCGCCTTCCACGCACCGTCATAGCGGTAGTGTGTGCCATTTTCGTTCAGGGTCAGTGCGAAAACATCGGCGGTGTCGGGACCTCCTGTGGTCATGGCCCAGGCGATGTTCTGGTTGTGGCCTAGTCCGATGTAAGGCGAGCCCGCGAGACCCACACCACTGCCTTGCAACTCGCCGGCATGAATGCGTATTTCCCAAAAACGCGATGGGCCGAACCACTGCAGATGAGGATCGATCAGCAGCATGGCGTGACCACTCTCCGATCGTGAAGGTGCTACTGCAAACTGGTTGGAACCGCGAATGGACTCGTTGAAACCGGGTTTGATTCCCGCGCGCACCAGATCACCGATGGCTTCATCGACGGACCAGTTGTTCAAAAACATGCGGCCGAACGCATCCGCCATGGCCGGCTGCACCCGCTCGTGTCGCCACCACTTGGGGACGTCCTCCGGATGCTCAGCGAACCACGCGTTGATGCCATCTACAAAGGCGGTCACCCGCGCCTTCGTTTCGGGACTCGCGTTTTGAAACGCGCGCTGCGCAACACCGTAGTGATCAAACATAAGTGCCAGAAGGCTCACTTGTTCACCGGCTGCGCCAACAACCTCGGTGTATTCACCTATGGCCATTTTGAAATTCATCAGAAGCTGTTCAGGACGGTCTTGCGCTTGCGCATACCCCTGCGCGAAGAGCCCATCTTCAACCGTCGGTGCGTAGATATGCGGTACACCCCAGGTATCGCGATAGATAACGATCTTGCCGGCATCAGCGCCTGAACCCGGTAAGGCCGCCGGAATCACCACCGGTTTATCCACGGCGGTGCAACCAGCCAGGATGACCAACAAAATTATGAACATGAAGCACGCAGCCGAAACTCCGCGCATATCTCCCCCCTGTTTTCTATAAGTCCTGTGTTCCTTAAGTCCTGTGTTCCTTAAGTCCTTTGTTCCCCAGATCCCGTAGTCATTGTGCGGCGGACACGGCCATCGGCCAAGACCTGCTGGCTGAAGGCGTTTTGAAGGTGCCGGACATTCAGAGTGGATTCATTGTGCTTGAGCACTAATGTCCCGCACCCAGTCAATCGTCATGTATTGATACTTATGCGTCGAATCATTGTCTTTGCGTCACTCTTTTTTTGTTCGCTCGCGGGGGTGCTCACGGGCTGTGCAGGGAAAAAGGTGCCCCCACCGGCAACGGATGAAGCGGTTTATGGGAGACATCACCCTGCCGCAACCGTTGCAGCCGCAGCCATGCTGCCCCAACCCTGGCCGAAAAATACGCGCCCATCCAAGACAACCCCACACAGGTTGTCCGTCGCGACCCGGTTTCTACCTTCAGCATCGACGTCGACACCGCCGCTTTCAGCAACGTGCGACGATTCTTGAGGCTAGGGCAACGACCACCGCTCGACGCTGTACGAGTTGAAGAGCTGATCAATTGGTTTACGTGGGCCCCAGCGCCGCCCATTGCTGGTCACCCCTTTGGTGTCACCACCGACGTCGCGCCCTCACCCTGGTCAAAGGACAGACAACTCTTGCGCGTAAAAATTGATGCCATTGAACCCGGTGCCGCACCGTTTCCACCGGCCAACCTCGTCTTTCTCGTCGATGTCTCAGGCTCGATGGCCACACCGGACAAACTGCCTCTCGTAAAATCATCGCTACGCATGTTAGTAAATCAGCTCCGGCCACAAGATCGTGTAGCGCTTGTGGTCTATGCGGGTCGAACCTGTGTAGAACTGCCTTCCACTCCGGGCTCGGAGAAACAAACCATTCTTCGCGCCATTGATCGTCTGGATGCGGGTGGAGCCACCGCGGGAGAAGCTGCCATCAAACTCGCGTACGACGAAGCCCAGACCGGCTTTATCAAAGGCGGCATTAACCGGGTTCTCCTGGCCACAGACGGTGACTTCAATGTCGGCGTTTCGGATACCGCAACCCTTGAGGATATGGTGGCGCGACTGCGGGAAACCGGCATCAGCCTCACCACGCTCGGCTTTGGCACCGGTAATTTCAACGACCACCTCATGGAGCAGATTGCGGATGTGGGTAACGGCAACTTCGCCTACATCGATTCAGTGGATGAAGCGCGCAAAGTACTCGTGACAGAAATGCAGTCGACCCTCAACACCGTCGCGTCTGACGTGAAGATCCAGGTGGAGTTCAACCCTGCATTGATTCAAGAGTACCGATTGATCGGTTACGAAAACCGTGTGCTGCAGGAGGAGGACTTCAACAACGACAAGGTTGATGCGGGTGAAGTGGGCGCCGGCAAAACGGTGACCGCACTCTACGAGATCACACCCGTGGGCGCGGCTCCAACCATCAGTCCGCGCAGGTACGAATCCAACACAGCCACCGAGGCGACGAAACCCGTGAGCCACAATCACGAACTCGCCTTCGTTCGGATCCGCTACAAACCCGTCGGCGAGCAGGAGAGCGTGTTACTCGAACGAGCCGTCACACGTGAAATGTTCTTCGCCAAGTTTGAGCGCGCGCCTGCGGATTTACGGTTCGCCGCTGCGGTCGCTGCATTTGGGCAGTTGTTGCGGGACAACCCAAGACTTGGAGACTTCGGCTACGCCGACGTCCACCAACTGGCAAAGGAATCCCTCGGCAAGGATGAAGGCGGCTATCGGCGACAGTTCCTGTCGATGGTGGAAACGGCTCGGGATCTCGGCTTTGATGTGAGTCGCTCGTATTCGAACGGTGCCGCCGAGTGCCCTGTAGGCTTCGTCGAGGGCACGTCGGGTTGATAGTCCGACAGCGCCGGTGCCTTTTACCGTCCCTACCGTTCGCGGTGTTCCGTTCCCGGCCATGGCGTGATTTAGATGGCTCGCAGGGGTTTAGTGACGTTGGCGGTATGCCAAACCCCTGCGGGATTGATGACAGTATCCCCAGGTCGAACGGTAAATCGCCGTTCTTCGCCATCGATCTGCTGGATGAATTCCGCTTCGCCTTCGAGTATCACCACGATTTCATCGCCGAGCTGATGACACTCCCAAGCACCCCAATCGACGGGCGAGGACTCGATCATGATCAGACGGCCTGGGTCCACATCAGTGCAATGCGTCGCCATGTAGGTTTCGAACGCCGGGCCGTTGAAGCCGAAGTTGTTGATGGGGAAGGACGACGATTGGCCAGCGGCTGGCGTTGATATGTGAATGGGCGAGCGGCTGAGATCAAATAGACCGGTTTCGCGGGAACTCATCATCAGACTCCAGTGGTTCTTCAGTGACAGGCGTTCACAGTCCCATCACCATCCCATCACCATCCCATCACCATCCCATCACCAAACCATCTTGGCGACGAGTTGTCTCGGAAAAAAACGTCAGTTTGAAATCGGATCAGCCAGCCATCGAGCGAATCGAATCCGCAAGCATCGAGGGCTCTAGCCGACTTCTGCTGCGAGTGCTTCAACTGAAGTACCACCACGATACGCATGAATGCGCTCGAGTATCCAGCTCAACATCTGCGCTTCGCGACATAGCTGGCCAGGATGCCGTGAGACACTGATGGGGAGGCACGACTTCCATGATTGAATGAGGGTGTACGAAGCGCTGAATGGACGTCACCAGGACTCTGTCTCTCCCGCCTTGGGTCTGGCTTCAGACGGGGCCATGCCAAAGGTCTGGCTGATAGCTTCGAAAAAACCGGACCGGCTGCGGTAGCCGGAGAGCTCTGCGGCAGCGTCGATATCTTTACCTTCCGCGAGACTGGCTAAACCTCGACTGAGCTGCGCCAGGCGCCGCCAACGCGCTGGGGCGAGACCAGTTTCGCGAACAAATATCTGCTCTGCCGTGCGGCGGCTCATGCCATGGGCTGCAAACTCATCACGGCAGTCGTCGTCGACCCCCCTCTGCCTCGAGCTAGCTAGTTGCGAGCCGTAACGCACGAGGGTCTTCAGGCAGCGTCAAATACAGCGCCTGGGAACCAGCGAGGGTCAATTCTCCGACCAACAGCTCCGCAAGCGAGTATTCAAAGTGAACGCATTCATCCAGCCAACCGAGATCGCAGGTCCGCAGAATCATCTCGTTCAGCAGACCACCCACATCGAGTACTCGAGGATCGTCGGAATGATTCCCCCATGGGTTTTTCCGAAAGTAGAGCGTACGGAGATTTACCTGACTCAGCATGGTCAGCTCGTGACGTGCGAGCGCACGTATCCACAAAGCTCGACGTGGGGGCACCACCCAGAGGTTCTGGCCACTCTGAGCTCGTAGCGTGCCCTGCCCTGCATACAGCAATTGCGGCCAGGAATGGGCGTGGCTCGGAACGTGGCTGCCACGTGGATAATCGACACAGAGTGATCGGACCGACATAAAGCCTTCGTCCGCTACGGTTGCTCGAGGTTTGATAACAGCGTGTCGCATTTACGGTTCAGTTTGCCGCAGCGCCGGCAGCGGCAACAATCTCATGTCGACTACGATGGCTTCGAACCGGAGAAACTGCATGCCTAACAAGCTCGCTCATTTTGCTATCGAGGCGGAGAACGTCGATCGCGCTCGGGTGTTTTATGAGACCGTATTTGGATGGACGTTCGAACCCTGGGGTCCGCCAGGCTCTTATCTGATTCAAAACGCCGGCGTGCATGGCGCCCTGCAGAGCAGACGGGAGCCAATGCCTGCGGGGCGCAAAGGTTATGAGTGTTCGTTTGCCGTGGACGACCTTGACCGATCCATTCAGCTGATCCGCAACTCGGGCGGCTGGGTGGACGATCACATCCACACGATCCCGACGGTTGGGCGCTTGGTCAGCTTTCGGGATACCGAACAAAATCAGGCACTGATCATTCAATACGAAGCTGCACGACGGCGAGAACTCGAGTTGTAGGCGCTGGATCGCCCATCAACGGACTCGGACTTGGCTCAGTGCTGTCAGCTTCACCCCATTGGCAGCGTTGTACAGCGCGAGTGTTTCCGCGTCACTACTCTGGGCAGGAACACGAATCCGAAAGGCGCCATTCTGGGGGTTGAACCAGAATGGAAACGACTGAGTGGTTTTACCGCTCGGATGCCACTTGTTCGGGTCGTTCACCGCATCTACATCCGAAAGGACGTTGTTTAGATGTTCGGGGACGAAGGGATTTACCGGCGGCTGCGAGTGGCGAAACCAGGCCAAGTCGACATTGGCGGGCCAACTACCCTTGGTGTCTCGGTGTTGGTTGATTTGCTTCTGGATCATTTTTGCTGTATGGTGCGCCGCGGAAATTTTTGGCTCCTTGTCCGCATCCACCATAGATGCTGTCACCACGGCCGCGAAAATCGCCAAAACTACGGCAACCACGAGGAGTTCTACCAAAGTGAAACCCAGAGTTTGGCGCCTTTGTATCGGCAGTTGTGGAGTCAAATACATGGTGTGATCCACTGTAGAGAACTGACCGTCAGTGCGCCGTGACTCAACGCACTTCACCCCTTCGCAGGCTTGTAAACTCTCCATCGCTCGTTTCGATGAGTTCTATGAATGTCTTCAGGCTTGCTGAAGACCATTGGGCTTGCCAAGCTCGGTCTCGTAAACCCGAACTCAGTACGTCCAGTGATTTGAGGCTCGCGGTTGCTTGGCAAAAAAATGAGGGGGCCGGGTGAGTCTTGAAACGATTGAAGTGAAGTCTCAGCACCGATTCGACGTCGTGAGGCTCGAACGTTACCTCAGTACCCACATGACGGACTTTCAAGGGCCGTTCGACATGCGGCAGTTTGAGGGTGGGCAATCGAATCCCACCTATTTTCTGCGCACAGGTACCGGGAATTATGTGCTGCGGCGCAAGCCGCCGGGTCAGCTGGTTGCGTCAGCTCATGCTGTGGATCGCGAGTATCGGGTCATCCGTGCGCTGCAAGGCACCGGTGTTCCCGTTCCTGTGGCCGCCGTATTGTGTGAAGACCCTGAGGTGATCGGGACACCGTTTTTTGTCATGAGCCACGTACCCGGACGGGTCTTGGCGGATCCGAAGTTGCCAGACCTCACGCCCGCAGATCGCCGAACACTGATCTTCGATTACATCGACACCCTGACAAAGCTGCATGGCGTAGATCCGAACAAAGTAGATCTTGCTGACTTTGGCAAACCAGGGAACTACTTCGCTCGGCAGATATCACGGTGGGGGCGCCAATATCAGGAAACGGAAACCGAACGTATCGACGAGATGCATCAGCTGCTGGCGTGGCTCGAAAAAAACGTCCCCGCTCAGTCCGCGACGTCCATCGTCCATGGTGACTTCCAGTCTGGAAACTCCTTAACCCACCCGACGGTGCCTCGAGTTGTCGCGGTGCTCGACTGGGAATTGTCGACG
>SYFY01000186.1 GCA_005799745.1 Gammaproteobacteria bacterium | reverse complement strand
GAAGGTCCACAAGTACTCTTCAACCTTGTAACCCGGCGAACTTGTCGGCACGAGGAAACACGTAATGCCAGCAGCATCACCATCTTTTCCACTCGTCCGAGCAAACGTCATGATGTGGGTCGCGTGGTTCGCGCCTGACGTCCACATTTTCTCGCCGTTGATGAGCCAGCCCGGCTTGCCGTCCTTGTCCTGACGAGTAGCGCGCGTTTCCATCCAGGTCGCATCGGAACCGTGATTCGGTTCGGTGAGACCAAAACCCGTACGCAGTTGCCCCTTCATTACCTTGTCGAGGTCACGTGCGTACTGCTCGGGTGTCGCGAATTCTTTGAACATGACCACGAACGGGTTGTTGCCCACCACCGAGTGTTCCGTTTGTAGGTCGTTGTGCAGGCCCAGGCCTTTGGCCGCGAGATGTTCGCGAATCACCGCCATGGCGAGGTTTGAACCACCCTCACCACCAAACTCCTTCGGCCAGGCGAACCGGAGGAATCCGGCTTTGTCTGCTTCGGCACGTGCTTGGCCGAGCAAGGCTTCCCACTCCGGCCGGGGCAGACCACCCTTGTCGAACTCGGTGCGCGCCCATTCCCTCCGGTGATCAAAGAAGCGGATGTTGTCGTCGCGATTCTCGATCGGTTTGATTTTTTCCTCGATAAACGCATCCAGCTTGGCCAGATAGTCGACGAGCTCCTGTGACAATTCGAAATCCATGAGTCCCCCTGTGGTTATTGTCGGATGGAGCAACTGTACCGCGTCAGCCGCCAATTTGTAGGCACTGAGAATCGGCTGGTGCATTGGCAGGTCGGCTGATATACAAATCCGAAGAGATGGGGAGTTTTGGAAAACTGTGAATACACAACGTCGTATCCTGATTGCCAATCGCGGCGAAATTGCCATTCGCATCCGGCGTGCCATCCAGGCACGTGGTGATGCCGCTGTGGCGATTCATGCTGCTATCGACCGAAGTAGCCTGCACATCCAGGGCTGTGACGTCGTCAAAGAACTGCATGGTGAAGGGATCAACCCTTACCTCGACATCCAAGCCATCGTCACTGCCGCGCGTGAACTTGGCTGCTCCGCTATTCATCCGGGTTATGGGTTCCTTTCCGAGACCGCCGAGTTCGCCTCGGCCTGTGCGATTCACGGCATCAAGTTCATCGGACCGTCACCGGAAGTGCTCGCCCTCTTTGGTGACAAAACCCGTGCGCGGGACCTCGCACAACAACTCGGGATTCCCGTGATACCTGGCAGTGCTGGTGTAATCCGCTCTGTGGATGAAGCCCTCGCAGCCGCAGCTAAGACGGGGTATCCAGTGATGCTCAAGGCCGCCGCGGGTGGTGGCGGTCGTGGCATGCGCATCGTCGATATCGCGGCCGACATGCGTACCGCCTTCGAACGCGCCAGCAGTGAAGCGTTGGCTGCCTTTGGAAACGGCGCGATGTTTCTGGAGCGACGGGTCATGCGACCCCGTCATATCGAGGTACAGATCCTCGCAGACCAACACGGACACATGGTGCATCTGCATGAGCGTGACTGTTCCGTTCAGCGGCGCCATCAGAAGGTGGTCGAGATCGCACCGGCTGTGAATCTTGATTCAGCACTCCGTGCAAAGCTCTATGCCGACGCGTTGAAACTGGCTGCATCAAGCGGCTATGAAAATGCCGGGACCGTTGAGTTCCTTGTTAGTCCAGAGACCGGTGAGTATTGGTTTATCGAATGTAACCCACGCATTCAGGTCGAGCACACCATCACCGAACAGATCACCGGCATCGATCTGGTTGCAGCGCAACTTGCCATCGCCGACGGTGCGACGCTTGCAGAGATCGGCATTGCCGATCAAAGCGCCTTGGGTGAACCGCGAGGGGCTGCCGTTCAGGTGCGCATCACCGCCTCAGGAACAGGATCAATCACCGCGTGCAAGGAACCTGCGGGAATCGGCGTGCGTGTGGACAGCTCGGTCTATGCAGGTTATTCACCGCCACAACAAGTGGACCCGCTGCTCTCTAAAGTGATCGGCTTCAGCACGGCACGGCACAAGACTGCTGTAGAAGCGCTGACGGTAGCCCTGGAACGTACTCGCCGAGCACTGGATGAATACCTCCTGCCGGGACTGCCGACCAACATCAGTGAACTCAGATCGATGCTGGATCATCCGGACATCGCCGCCGGCGATGCGCGCACATCCTTCCTGGATGAGTTTTCAACCAGCGCTCCTGACAAGTCGGCCAACATCACCGTCGCCGCATTTCTCGAAAAACAATCGGCGCCTGCAGGGAATCAGAAGATTCGCAGACAACCACCGACGCTTCTAATCGAAGCCGACGAGGTCGCCGCCGTCAGTCCTATGGATGCTGCTGTCCTGGCCATCAACGTCAGCGTCGGTCAGAAAGTCGGAGCCGGTGCATCACTGCTTGTGGTGCACGCGATGAAGATGGAGACAGTCATTGCGGCGCCGACCAGTGGAACGGTGGTTCGGATCGCGCCACTCAATGCCGAAGATCCGGTGCTGACCGGACAGATGCTCGTGGTGATTGCACCTGACGCATCTGCAGTGTCATCTGCTGCAGATGCGGTTTCACCCTGGGCCTCGACGCTCCGCGACATCGCGCGTCTACAACAGATCGCCGCCGCACGATTTGCACCCGACTCTGCAGACCCCGGCGTCGTACGTCAACGCGGTCGCGGCAAGCTGACCTGCCGTGAACGCATCGATCTCTTGTTAGATTCCAACACCTTTCGCGAAGTCGGCAGCGTTGCGGGCTTCACCTCGTGGGATGAAGACGGTGCCATCAACGCATTTACACCCGCCAATCACGTCGGTGGTTGGGGTGAGATCGCAGGACGTACCAGTATCGTGTGCGCAGACGATTTCACTTCGCGGGGTGGTCATGCCGATGGCGCGATCGGGGCAAAGAGCATGCACCTCGATCGCTTGTCTCTGGAAATGCGCATCCCGTCGATTCGATTGCTGGACGGCTCGTCCGGCGGTGGTAGCGTCGCGGCCATGGTTCCTGAACAGAAAAAAGAAGGGGAAAGCCGCGCACTCGAAAGTACCGGTGCAATCAAGGCCGGACGGCCTCGTGTCACCGGCGGTGGTGGATCTTTCCTGCCTGGACACCTCGGCAGCACGTTGTATACGGAACAACTCGCGACTGTGCCGGTGGTAAACGTCTTGCTCGGCAGTGTCGTGGGCATCGGTGCGGCCAAGGCTGTGCTCGGTCACTTCTCGGTGATGGTGCGTGACATTGCGCAACTCTTTGTTGCAGGACCACCCGTAGTCGCACATGCCATGGGTTACGACGTCACCAAGGAAGACCTGGGTGGTTGGCATATCCATTGCCGCAACGGCTCCGTCGATAACCTCGCGGAAACCGAAGAAGAGGCCGTCGCGCAAACACGGCGCTTCCTTTCTTATCTCCCTGCCAATGTGTTCGAAACTGCTCCGGTGCTGTCGCCTCGCAGCGTCGATGCGCCGGATCGTCGTGATCCGGGCCTCGCTACGTTGATTCCACGCAAACGCACCATGACATTCGACATCCGTCGCGCGATCACGCTGATGGCCGACAGGGATTCATTCTTTGAGGTCGGATCGTTGTGGGGTACCGACCAAGTCGTCGGCTTCGCGCGATTCAACGGACATGCAGTTGGCGTCATCGCCTCCGATAGCCAACACATCAACGGTGGTGCGTTAACTGCGGATGGTTGCCGCAAGCTCACGCGTCATCTCGATCTTTGCGACCTCTTCCATATCCCGGTATTGAACCTCGTGGACAACCCCGGATTTGCAGTGGGCATCGAACATGAGATCAACGGCACCATTCGCGCTGGCGGTGAATGGATGGTGGCGTTTGCACAAACGACGATTCCGCTTTTCACCGTCGTGATGCGCCGCAGTTTCGGTGTGGCGGGTAACAACTACGCCACGCCGCGTTCCGAACCCTCCATGCGAGTCGTTTGGCCGAGTGCGGATGTCGGCGGCATTCCTCCCGAGGGTGGTATTGAAGCTGCGTACAAACGACAACTTGCGGAAACCGCTGATCCCGTCGCACTGCGCAACGAACTCATGGCGCGTATCGAGTCTGCGCGTGGTCCACTCGGGCCGCTGAATCGTTTTCAGATGGAGGAGATGATTGATCCGGTGGATACCCGCAGATACATCTGTGAATGGGTAAACCTCGCCTATCGGATCGTCAGTCAGGGAGATCGACTGAAGCCGCGGGCGTTGCAATTCAGACCGTGAAAACAATCAGCGAACTCAATCCGCTACCGGCGGCCAAGGACGGCCGGCCCGCTGAATTTGCTCGCCAGAGCAAATTCAGGCGCGAGCGGGCAAAGCCCGCGACAGAGCAAAAAGTGGTAGCTAGGGGGAGACTTTAACTCCCGACCCCAGGATTATTAATACTGTGCTCTAACCGGCTGAGCTACCTAGCCACTGTTCGTGCAACACTCGGTGAAGAGCGCCCCTAAATCGGGGCGGGCATTCTCCCGGAGCGTGAATGGACCTGTCAACGCGGGATTCCGGCGGACTGCAGCGTTTTGAGTTAACGTGTGAGGCACCAAAACCCCTGCACGATCATGAACATACCGCGCAACAACCGCCTCGATAGCCTGATCTTTGACAACGTTTCGTTGCGCGCTTTGCCCATCGACCCCGAAACGAAGAATGAACGCCGACAGATTCGTGAGGCAATTCATGCGTTGTTGCAGCCGACACCTTGCCCTGATCCACAGATCGTGGCGTATTCCCGGGACGTTGCGGATTTGCTCGGACTTGATGAAGCCACCTGCGAGAGTCGGCAGTTCGCCGAGGTGTTTGCCGGTAATCAGCTCCTCTCCGGCATGCAACCCCACGCGACGTGTTATGGGGGTCACCAGTTCGGCAGTTGGGCAGGACAGCTCGGTGATGGGCGCGCCATCAACCTCGGCGAAGTCATTGCAGCGGATGGCAGCTCACAGATGCTGCAGCTCAAAGGCGCGGGCGAAACCCCCTTCTCGCGAACGGCTGATGGACTCGCCGTGCTTCGGTCTTCCGTGCGCGAGTTCCTCTGTTCAGAAGCTATGCACCATCTTGGGATCCCCACCACCCGTGCGCTCAGCCTCTGCACAACTGGCCGTAGTGTGTGGCGTGACATGTTCTATGACGGCAATCCAAAAGAAGAGCCGGGCGCTGTCGTCTGTCGTGTCGCGCCTTCATTCCTGCGCTTCGGTCACTTCGAAATTCTCGCGGCGCGGCGCGAAAATCAACTTCTGAAGCAACTCGCTGATTTCACGATCAACACGTATTTCCCTGAGTCGGCTGCACTCACCGATGAACGAGAACGTTACGTCCACTGGTTTGCTGAAGTCTGCGATCGCACGGCGGCCTTGGTCGTGCACTGGATGCGCACGGGATTCGTGCATGGCGTGATGAACACCGACAACCTGTCGATCCTCGGGCTCACCATTGACTATGGTCCTTATGGCTGGCTCGACAGCTACGACCCGGAATGGACACCCAACACCTCAGACTCGGGTGGGCGTTATTGTTATCGCAACCAACCACCCATCGCGCAGTGGAACCTGATCCGCCTCGCCAATGCGATTCTGCCGCTGATCGACGAGCCCGCCCCTCTGGAGAACTGTTTGCAAGGCTTTGCTGAACAATACACTCGTCGCGCAGAGGCAATGACGGCGTCGAAGCTTGGGCTCAAGACTTACGCCGAGCCCCTTGCCACCTCGCTGTTTTCCTTCCTCGGCCAAGTCGAAACGGACATGACGCTCTTCTATCGGGCACTGGCAGATCTGCCGCGAGATGACCTGCGGGCGAACGCACTGGTCGACACGCTCTATCGACCGGATGTCGATGCACTCGAAGCCCTGCAAGTCTGGCTTGATCAGTACGCGAGGGCGCTCAAGAACCAAGGCATCGAAGACGCGGCACGACGCCAGGCTATGAACGCCAACAACCCGGCGTTCATTTTGCGCAACTTTCTGGCCCAGGAGGCCATCGATCGGGCCGAATCAGGCGACTTCGCCGGTATCCATGCGCTGCTCGAGGCATCGCGTCGACCCTACGATCCACTGCCGAAGGACTCACCCTTCAATCGCAAACGGCCTGATTGGGCGCGAGCGAAAACCGGTTGTTCCCAGCTTTCCTGCAGCTCATAGCGCTCGTTTTTGGACCGCTCAAGCAAACTGTTAAGGTAGCGACCCAACGGACAAGGCTGCACGTGGAATGAGGATCGCCACCTGGAACATCAACGGGCTGAAGGCCCGGCTCGAACTGCTGAAGCTCTGGCTCGAGGAGCGACAGCCGGACGTGGTTGGCCTGCAGGAACTCAAAACCCCCACGGCTGAATTTCCCCATGAGGTCTTCAAGGCACTCGGTTACCACGCGCTGGTACACGGCCAGAAGTCCTGGAATGGGGTTGCGATCCTGTCCAAAGAACCCGCGACACACCTGCAAACCGGTTTGCCGGGTGAAGACGAGATGGGCTCACGGCTCATCACCGCGATGGTGGGAGACCTCGAGTTCAGCACCGTCTACTGTCCCAACGGCAAGACCCTCGAACACGAAGACTACGGCCGCAAACTGAAGTGGTTCGAAAGCCTCAAAGCCCACTGGCAAGAGAAGGCCCGGGGCGATCATGCGGTGATGTGTGGTGACTTCAACATCGTTCCCGACCCGAAAGACAGCTGGCAGGGCAACACTGCAGACGGTGAGATTTTTCATACCGAGGCGGAGCGCACCCGTTATCAGGCACTGCTTGGCACGGGTCTGATCGACCTTTTCCGCCACCACGCGCCAGACGACCAGGCCTTCTCGTGGTGGGACTATCGCGGTGGCGCTTTTCACCGCCGTCATGGACTGCGGATTGACTTGATCCTGGGCACATCACCCGTCACGACTCGCCTCGCCTCCGCATCCATTGACCGTGAATACCGAAAAAAGCGTGGTGAGTTGACGGCTTCCGACCATGCCCCCGTTATCGTGGACCTCAAATGACTGCACACATTTTTTCCGGCAACCCACTCGACCGGTGTGAAGCTGAACGCCGTGATGAAGATTGGATCGCTGCACAGATCAAAGCGCCCACGACCCGCTTTCTACCGTTTCACAAGCTGCAGGTGCTCACCGGTTCTGCATCAGGTAAAAGTCAGCTGACGTGGCTTGATGGCGCCGCCGGGGTGAGGTTCATCGGTTCACAACCGCCGGTACTGCTCGGCAAGTTGAACGGTCTCGTTCACTTCGGGCTCGACGTGAGTCACTTGAAAGACCCAGTTTCTGAACTTGGCGTCGTAACAAGCCAGTTCACGGACTGTCGCGTCGCTGCGATGAATATGGACACACCCCAGACCGGCATCATCGCGCAGGCGCGTGCACAGATTCACTGGCATGCGAGCCATCGATATTGCGGCGCGTGTGGGACACAAAGCGAAGCACGCAAGGGTGGGCACGTGCGAGTCTGCCCGAACTGTAAGTCGGAACATTTTCCACGCACCGATCCCGTCGCCATCATGCTGGTGACCGATGGTGATCGATGCCTGCTTGGGCAACCGAAGGGACCGCTGGTAAAAACCGGCATCTACTCCGCACTCGCTGGGTTCATTGACCAGGGTGAGAGCCTTGAAGAAGCCGTGCGTCGTGAGGTGAAAGAAGAGGCAGGACTGATCGTTGGCGCGGTGAAGTACCACTCGTCACAACCGTGGCCGTTTGTCTCGTCACTGATGATCGGGTGTCATGCAGAAGCCGTTACGACAGACATCCACATGGATACTGAAGAAATGCATGACGTGCGGTGGTTTAAGCGGCAGGAGATTCTTGATGCGCGCGCGGGAAAACACCCGAGTTTGAAACTACCGGGGCCCATTGCGATTGCGCATCATCTGGTTGAAGCGTGGATTGCCCGGAACTAGCGGGCTGCAACAACCACCGATACTGAATTGAGCTGGCGACGGGTGGGAAATGGCCATCTCTAGGAGTCTGCGGTGATCGCAACGCTCAGAACACGCACAAGTTCAGGGGCCAGCAATGCCGCGCCTCTAGTAGAAAGGTGATGTCCGTCGAAATAGACGGAGTAACCCCGAAAAAACACAGAGCAAAACCCGTCTTCACCACACAACCCGATCGACGTTTTCACGCGGTGGAGATTCGCATCGGATCGTTGCTCTAGGAAGAGTTCATAGTTGGCCTGCCGGAGCGTGTAGTCAGCAAGGCTCAGGCCAACGACGCCACCGCCAGTGTTGTGCCATATCTGACGCGCTTTCGCCGCAGGGTGGAATTGGCCATGAGGTGGATACGTAACCTCATCAACAACAACCGCCGGCACGCCGAGTGCGTGCAGGTGATCGAGCGTTCGTTCAAATTCCGTGTAAAAAATTGCCGCCGCTGCGGCGGGCGAACCTTGATCGGCCGCCGCAGTCTCGCCAGTGAACTTGGGGTCTTTTTCGTAGCTCGTCCATATCGCGGCCATCACGACGCCGGAGTACGCTCTTCTCGACAGGAGTTCCCTAACAACTTTGTTGTGCTCTGCGCATCCCGCGCCGTACTTTCCCAGCGATTCGAAATCAGGCGCTGGCGGGCAAGCCCCCCTCGATGCCAGTTCAACAGTCAGGTTTAGGTTTAAAGCGGCCTAGTGCAACGCCGGTAAGAGCGCGGATGCATGGCTGACGCCCCACAGCAATATCAAATCGTCTCCCGGATGCTCCATCGCTGCGCCAATCTGGCACAAGTCGTACGCATGCAGGCGTTCCATTGTGAGCACATGATCCGAGCAGAGCGCGCTTTTGTCGTTCGCCCCAGCCGCGATGATCCGTACACTCTCCGGTATTCTCGACTCATATCCGTCGTTCCAATACAACGCGAAACTGAGTGAACCAATCATCGCCATCGATAGCGTCGTCGCCGCAAAGATTGAGTTTCTCGATGAAATGGCGCGCCGCTGCCGGATCGGATTTTCAACGGCATGGAAGGACAGCCAACTCAACACTAAAGTCGCACCCAGGATGGTGCTCACTTCAATCGCCGTCAGTTCTGGAATCGGCAATCCCCGGTAAGCTGCCCACAGGGTAAGCATCAGCCAGTGCCAAAGATAGATCGCATAGGACAGTCTCCCCACATAGACGGCCATCGTTGGAGAAAACCCAATGCAGGCAGCTGTCTGGGCGAACGCCAGTCCAAACCAGTATCGCCGTGCCAATACAAGGTGCCAAAGCGGCAACACCGGGAAACGGCGTATCTTTCGTCTACCAAAAAGTCGGCACGAGCACGAGTAATGTGCCTATCACGAGCAGGCAATCGGCCTGCACTCCGCTGATCGCACGCGTTCGGTGCGCCTGCAGCGCAAGATAGGCGCCTAACAAGAGTTCCCACGCTCGCGAGTGAAGTAAGTAATACGCCGCATCTGGGTGATCATTGACGGTCATGGCGCTCACCACAAACGATGCTAGCCCGATCGCGGCCACCCACCAGTGCCTCATAAGCGGCGACTTTCTGGTCAGGAAGATCAACACGGCAGGAAAAATCAGGTAAAACTGCTCCTCGACTGCCAACGACCACGTATGGAGCAACGGGATCAGTTCCGCAGGGGCACCGAAGTAGCCGGATTTACTCCAGAAATAGACGTTTGAGAGAAAAGCAGAAAACCCAACCGCGGACGAACCGACCGATCTCAGCTCAATCGGTAGAAGCACAAACCACGAAGCAACCAGCGTGGCCACGACCACTACGACCATGGGCGGCACTAATCGTCTGGCGCGCCTCTCCCAGAAGCCAAGGTAGCTGAAACTACCGGCATCGATTTCCCTACGAATCAGATCGGTGATCAAGTAGCCGGAGATGACGAATAACACGTCGACACCG
>SYFY01000017.1 GCA_005799745.1 Gammaproteobacteria bacterium | reverse complement strand
GCCCTTCGGGAGCTCCTGTCGCAGGCCGGCACTGCGTTGGATCCCTGGGCAATAGGCTCGATATTGCCGGCGGGTTCCGCCTTGTTCCGTCCTGCGACAGAAGCTCTGAAATGATGCGAATTACTAACTCAGGACACTAGGTACTCCGTGACCTGTGTGGGGCGCGGACTATAGCTGGAGTGGTGCGGTGAGACGATGCAGACAATCAAGAGGGGATGGTGTAGGAGCAGGGAGCGCGAACGCACACCCTGCACGTCCTGACAAGCCGATAAACACAAATCCGCCTTGTCACGCCGGTGGTGTCTTACCTACGTACCGCGCTGAAGGACGGATGATTCGGTTATCGCGCCGCGATTCGATGAAGTGGGCGATATAGCCCCACACTCGCGCTTGTGCAAAGGTCACGGTGAAAAAATCAGGTGGCAATCCGGCGGCCGCATAGACGATGCCTTTGCAAAACTCGAGGTTAGCGTAGAGCGGCTTGTTTTTCTCGCGCATACGCTCCGTGAAGCGGTTCTCAATGGCCATGAGGCTTTGGGCGGTTACTTCGAGTGGCGTTCCTGCCGACAATTCTTCGGCGAACTGCCTGACGTAGCGCGCGCGTGGATCGAGCACTTTGTACTCTCGATGCCCCATGCCCATCACTTTCTCACCACGGATCAGGCAGTCATCAACGAAGGCTGCAGCATTGTCTGGGTGTCCGACACGATGTGCGGTTTCGAGAGCGGCTTGATCTGCGCCGCCATGCAAGACCCCATGCAGTGTGGCGATAGCACCGGCGATACAGTTCTCGACGGGTGCTATCGTGCTCGCGCCCGCGCGGCGAAGGTGCCTGCATTGAAGCTGTGTTCGATTTGCAGGATTTGGGTCACTTCCATGGCGTGGGCGAGCTCAGTGTTTTTGGCTACCCCAATCCCATGAAGCAGTCGTTCTACGGGATTAAGCGTTGTGCAGGCGTGAGGCAGCGCTTTGCCCGTGCACTTTGCCAACAAATAGCCGATGGTGGAGGTGAGGCGTGCGGCAATGGTGAAACCCTTGGCGGCTTCGCCGTAACGTTCAAACGAGCCCGGCACATGTTCGAACGCGGTTGTCATGGCGACCATCACTTGCATGGGGTGCATAGGTCGTGTGGCGAGCAGATCAAGTAGTTCCCGGTCTCTGACCGAAAGGGGGGCCGCCGCTGCAAGTTCTTCTTCAAATGCTCGTAAAGCGACGTCGTCCGGTTCATCGCCGTTAACCACCAGCCACACTACTCGGCTGAAAGGCCAGGTAACGAGGGTATCGAGGGGTATTCCCCGGTAACTCAATCGACCCAAGGTGCCCTCAACGAGGCTGATGGCGGTTTCGTCGACTTCAATTCCTTCAAGCCCTTTAGCGATGGTCATCACGCTCTCCAGTAGTGGAGACTTCATCCTGCAGCGCAAACTGCGATGGACCTAGCGCGAATCGATGTTGTTTGTATGTGTTGCCGCGATGGTTCAGTCCAGCTGATGACTCCATCAGTTTGGCTGCTGGAACCCGGGCTTTGGCTGGTCCAGACTCGCGGTATGCAAATTGAACGCAACGAACTTCGAGTCCTCTCCGCCGTGGTTGAAGAAGAAGGCTTCAGCCGTGCTGCGGAGCGCCTCAATTTGTCCCAGTCAGTAGTCAGTCAGACGATAGCGAACCTCGAACATCGGCTTGGGACGGCACTTTTGTCACGGGGTCGCAAAACACGCCTGACCGAAGCCGGACAACGGCTTTTCCGTTTTGCGCAGACGGTTCTCAACGAAGAGAGAGTCGCGCTCGAGGACATTGAACAGATCCGCAGTGGAGCGCTCTCTACGCTGAATCTGGTCATGAGCAGCGCCGTACATCGTCTCCATGGCACGGATTTGTTGCTGCGTTTCTGTGAGAAGAATCCACTGACTCGTCTCAAGCTCGATGTAGCCCCGAGTCGCGAGATGATCTATGGCGTGGATGAGGATCGATGGGAGCTCGCCTTTGGTCCATTCCAGCACCAGATGCCTGGGCATTTCGCCACACGCGCGTGTTTCGACGAGGTGCGCAAACTGGTCGTGCACGAAGCGCATCCGAAATTTAAGTTGTTACGCGCCGATCCGATGAAGGTGCTCAATCGAACCACACTTATCACCTCCTACCTCGATGAAGTGACCAAGCGACAAGGGCAAGAGCGTATCCGCCGCCTCTTTGCCAGTACGTGGGAAATCAGTCACCTCGAAACGCGCCTGGCGTTGGTGGCGGCAGGGAAGGGCGTGACCTTTGTGTCGGATCGCTTGTTGCCAGATATTGAAGGACTGCATCCAGTTGAGAATCTGCCGTTCTCGAATATTCCGAGAACGGTTGGGATCTACTACCGGAAACACCAATCCTTGTCAGAAGCTGCGCGACGCTTTCTCGCGTTGGTAGATCTCGCGTTTCCGCGAAGCTGATTTTCCAGCATCACCCCGCGAGCGGCGAAGTCACATCCCGGAACGAGACCTTCAACGAGGTTTGCACATCGATCACACAGGGTTTGCCACACGCGATCGCTTCGCGGATTGCAGGTTCGAGCTCGGAGACCTTGCTGACGCGGATGCCATGGCAACGCATGGCCCGCGCCATCTCTGCATGATCAAAGTCCTGGAACTCTGCAGCGAATGGCCCACCCCCGTGCAACACCCAACCGAGTGCGTGGTTGTTGAACACCACGTTGATGATCGGGATGTTCTGTTCAACCGCGGTCATCAGGCCATTCATCGTCATGGCGAATCCACCATCACCACAGATCGCAACGACGGCTCGCTCGGGGTGAACCAGTTTCGCGGCGAGGGCGGCTGGGATACCGAAGCCCATAGGGCCTGCACCTGCAGCCTGAAGGAAACCGTTAGCTGCACGATTCTGGTAGAAGTGGGTCATGAGGATGCGGTTCTCGCCAGCGTCGCAGGTGACGATGGCGTCGTCCGGTAAGACGTTACGCAATGCCCCAATCACGCGCTGCGGCAGAATCGGTTCTTCATCGCTGGTATAAGCCGGCGCGTTGAAGAAGCCGTGCGCCTCACGGTAGCTCCGAACACGTGCTTCGGCGCTGACGCGACGCGTAGCGTCGTGTGCAAACGCCTTGGTCATTTCGGGCAAGGCACGTTTTGCATCAGCCCTTACCAGCTGATCAGCGGGGAAGGTCCACGACGCATTGCGAGGTTCGATATCGATCTGCACGAAAGTCTGCCGACCAGGGTCGAGCAACAAGGGATTGGCGCGTGCGGTATCGGAGATACCGAGTTTGGAGCCCACCACGACCACAACATCCGCTTCCGCGACCGCGGCGTTGGCGCCAGGCGTCCCAAAGGTGCCGAAGACGCCGAGTGCGAGGCTGTGATTTTCCGCATAGGTGCCTTTGCCTGATGCGGTCGTCACGACCGGTGCGCCAAATCCTTCCGCAAAGGCGCGGAGCTCATCAAAGGCTTGAGCAATACGTACACCGTTGCCGGCGATGATCACGGGATTCTTTGCCGTCGAGAGAATCTGCACCGCGGCCAATACTTCATCCGGATTCGCAGGCAGTCGCTGGTCGGTGATGTAGGGCGTTGTGCGATAGAGCTTCGGCACCGAGTCCGGTCCTACGTGCCCTGACAAACCACCCGACGCGTAAAGCACGGCAACCGGTCCGGGTTGTCCTGCGAGGGCGTGTTTGATGGCGAACTGTGTCGCTTGTACACCAGCTTCAGGCTGATGCGCTTCGAACACTTCCTTCGTCAACGCTGCAAACGCCTGGCGTGCGTTCCAGGTGCCCCAGCCCCCCGTGCCCGCCTGATAAGGACCGTGCAGATCGAAACCGGGGTTGTCGCTGAAGTCGGTGAGCAGCAGCATGGGTGAACTGGAGAGGTGTGCTTCGAGGGTTCCGAGCAGCCCGTTACCAAGTACCCACGGCCCCTGACCGATGATGACACCCGGTCGCCCGGTGAGCCTTCCGTAAACTTCGGCCATCACACCTGCGAGGCTTTCATGTCGTACCAGAACCGTTCGAATCTGATTCTGGTGATTGGCGAGTGACATGAAGAGGCGCCCGGTATGACCGCCGGCGATGCCGAACACCATGCCGATGCCGGCTTCGGCGAGCACTTGCAGTACAGCGTCGGAGGTCCTGATTCGATCCTCGGTCAATAGTTTGGTAGTCATTAATCTGCCCTGTTCCAGCCACCATCGATGGGGATCAGTGTTCCGGTCACGTAGTCCGAAAGATCTGTGGAGAGGAACTCCACGACCTTGGCGCAGTCCATCGTCGTGCCGAGCCGCCGCAGAGCGATATCGTTGGCAGCGCTGTTGCTGCTTTCCGAGCCCCCTACGAGTTTGACGATGCGAGCCGTAGCGATCACACCCGGCGCGATGCAGTTGGCCTGTATGTTGTACGGGCCGAGCTCTTGAGCGAGGTAGCGGGTATAGTGGGCGATAGCTGCCTTGGCGGTACCGTAATGCGCATAACCGCCGCCGATCCCAGCAACCTTGCCGGCATAGGACGCCACCGTGACGATCTTGCCGCTGCCCTGTGCCTTCATGATGGGCGCAACAGCGCTACACGCATGATAAGTACCGTAGAGGTTCATCTTGAGCACGAGGTCGAAGAGATCAGGCGGCACGATCGACGCTGCCGTTTCCCGGGGTTTGCCGCGACCGCCCCCCGCATTGGCAACCAGCACGTCCACACGTCCCCAGGCGCCTTTGATTTCGTCCACCATCCGAAACACGGCATCACGATCCGCGACATCAAATTCGAAACCGAGGGCTTCACCGCCCCGTGCGCGAATTTCTTCGACGGTAGTTTCACCCGTCATGTCCGCGGCTTCCGCCTGGAACTCTTCGTAGGATTTGAGGTTCAGATCGGACAGCGCAACTTTTGCGCCTAGGCTGGCAAGGTGCAGAGCGTAAGCGCGCCCAAGACCTCGTGCGGCACCGGTGACAATTGCCACCTTGCCATCGAGCTTCCCCATGAATATTCCCCTTCCCGTGATATTCGAATCGATGGGGAACTTACACCACGGCGCCGTTAATCACCAAGGTCGAAGGGAGGGTATGGAGATCAGGTGATCCAGGCGGGATCAGGCAACTGCGCGAACCGGTCGTGTAGTCCAGCATCCCAGGTGCGGCGCAGACTCTGCCAATAGGGGTCATCGTCCTGCATAACGGCGTGTACTTTGACGTGAAGTGAATCGCGTTCGTACACCAGGAGATGAATCGGTGGTGCGACGGAGAGATTGGACTTGATGGTGGAGTCCATGGAGACGAGGCCACACTTGGCGGCGGTCGCGAGCGACGAATCAAAACGTACGACCCGATCGATGATGGGTTTGCCGTATTTGAATTCGCCGATTTGCAGGTACGGGGTTTCCGACATTACTTGAATGAAGTTGCCTTCGGCGTAGACCTGAAACATACGCAGTTGTCGACCCGCAATTTGGCCTCCGAGTAACAACGACGCGCTGAATCCCACACCACTGTTGCGAAGGCTTGGACCGTCGATGTGGTCGACTTCACGCAGCGCCCAACCCGCAAGCCTTGCTGCTTCACTCATCGACGTGACGTTTTTCATCGAGATGCGGCCACTGCCTGTCGGCATGCCTTCGTTCATCAACTGCAGAGCGGCCTGAGTGACCGCGAGGTTGCCGGCGGAAAGTGCGACGATGACCCGTTCCCCTGGATTTTCCCAGACCGTCATCTTGCGATACGTGGAAATGTTGTCGACACCGGCGTTGGTCCGGGAATCGGAAATCATCACCAAACCTGTCCTGACGAGGAGGCCTACAGAATAGGTCACAGCTGCTCCCTTCTCCCTTCCTTGGGTTCCTTTGGGGGGGTATCTCAGGAAGCGTAGCAGGGTTAGGGAAATTCTGATTAAAAGGATTTTTTCGTCAGAACCCATACCTCTTTGGGGCTGGAGGAGCGGAGGGAAATCGCGGATATGCAGTAAATCCGCGATTTCTCGGAGCGACGACTAACGAAGTTATGGCGGAAAAAGACTCTAATCAGAGGTTCCTTAGCGAAGAACGAGGTGGAGTAGGGCGACGGGCAGGAGCGTGAACAGCATGGACAACATCAACGAAGCTACGATGAACATATAGAGCAGCACCACAAACAGAATCACGACGAGGGCGCCGAGGGAGACAATGAGTGCGAGAATATGCAGCGGAGTTCGTCTTTCTTCAGCGAGCGTCACGTCGGCGCCTTGCGCTTCGAGGCGATTTCGCAGATCGGGATAATAATAAAGTACGGCACCGTCGATAAACGATCGACTCTTGTCACGGTGCGCGCGAGGTGGCTCGATCACAGCAAGATGTGCGGCCCAGGGTTCAATCTCGGCCGTGTGGGGTGTGGCGGCAGTTTGTTGTAACCCATCAGCCACTGCGTTGGGATTGCGTGTCAATCGCACCGCGGTTGCGTCCGCGAGGAACCGCCGTCGACGCCAGACCCAGGCGAGCATCGGCGACAGGATGAAGGTCGAGACGATGCCGGCGAAAAACCCAGACATGGCAATGGGGCCAGATACCGGCATCCAGGCCCAGTGTTTCCATGTGAGCTTATTGTCTTCCTCCGTGGGCTGCTTTGTTTCTTCCGGCGAAGCGAACGGATCAACCAGATCTTCGAGCAACAAACGCGCCCGCTCGGTGGTTGGCCACACGGTAGTCAGAACCAGCCGCCCTAAGATCTTGAGCACGTTGGTGTGGGTGAACCCTGTGGCCATGCGTGCGATCACAGCGAAGAGCGCCGTGACCATGGCGATCCTATGTCCGTTTTTAACGTCACCATTGCAGAGCGAGCCGACCAGATGAGCAGCGATACCCTGGAGTGCGTCACGGTTCAAGTGCGCAAGGAGATCCGAGGAGGCGACGATCACCGGTTGACCCTGAGCGTCGTCGATAAAGATCGCATTGCCCATGTCGCGATGGGTTACAAGCAGCACCGGCCGTGGCTGTAGCGCAGCGATCGACATTTCGGTCACCACGTTTTCGAATCGCTGTTCTTCCAGACGAGAGTTGTGAGGGGCGCGGGTTCTGAGTCCCCGGCCATCCAGCGTGACAGCAGATTGCAGGGCACGATGCAGCGCAAACAAAACCGCGGCCATGAGCAGGAGGCCGGGAAAGGCGGCCAACACACCAAATTCAAGCCAATCACGCCATGCGAACGGTATTGTCCCCTCGGGCGAGTGGCCATCAGGAAGTGATTCGATCACCCGATCAATTCGTTCGAACATTGCGCCGATCAGATCGGGCATCGGAACGATCAGATTGAGTGCATCGAGCAACAATCCAGCGATTCCGTAGAGGAGTGGCGCCATCAAATACGCCACGATCACGGCCACACTGACCGCAGCAACTGCCGCAGCGACACCCACTTGCCAAGAGGCACGACGATTACGATCAATTGCGGCGAAAAAACTCTCTCGTTCTTCGGGTGATTAACGGTGAGCCCATTCTTGATACCCGTCGTTCGGCGTTGATGGCTCGGCCATCAAGGTCCCACAGGTCGATCTGAAGACGGTCGATCAAAGGAACCTGGTCTGAATTTCGCGGCGTCGATGGGCATGGCTGTGATCGGCCCAGACGTTGTGCCTTCGTTCACGCAGACCCGTTCAATGATTCGCCACTCCCCACCGCGCTTGAGGTAACGGTCGAGGTAACGCCCCCACCATGTATCGAGCACCGGCTCATCTTTGCGAAAGAGGTACGTGACGTTGTAGAGCTCACCGGTGGCGCGAATGCCGTCGTCCGCGAGCACGATGTGGTGATTCATGATGCAGTGGTTGGTGGAGCGCCAACGCAGGTGCGACACCATGCAGTGTTCAACAAACGTGTGGGCGTTGCCGACATAGACACCGTGATCATCCGTGGCGTCAGACCAATAGGCGGATTTCATCAGCGCTTCGTCCAAGCGATCCACGCCCCGACAGTAACGTTCCGCCGCTTCGCGGATGTTCTGGATGTCGGAGAGTTGTTGCAGCGTATAGTTCATGGAGTTTCCGTTAGAAGGTAGATCAGCGAATGGTCATTTCCCGCAGCAGCTCCAGTGCGGCGTACACGTCCTTGAGCGCTGTAACGATAGCTTCCGGGTGCACCGATACCGCCCGATTCAAACTGCCGTCGTAAAAATACGACCCACCAAGTGAATGAATGTTGCCGTCAAACACCAGACCGACGATTTCGCCGTTGCGGTTGATCAGGGGACTGCCTGAGTTGCCACCGGTGATGTCGTTGGTGGAAACCTGATTGAGCTTTCGTTCGAGTGCGATTTTGGTTTCCGCGTCGACCCACGTCGGTGCAAGTTTGAATGGCGCGTGCGGCGTTGCGCGTTGATAGAACCCGGCAAGTGTCGTCCACGCCGGAACGTCATGGCCACCTTCCTTCCACCCTTCGATCATGCCAAACGACGCCCTTAAGGAGAAGGTTGCGTCGGGATAAGCCGTGGTGCCGAATCGTGCGAAGCGTGCTTCAGCGAGTGCCATCGCGGCTTGTGTCATCGGCGCATCCACTTCAGCCTTGAACTTGACGTGTAGTGGTCGGGACGTTTTTTCGATCAAGCGCGCGAGTTGAATGGCGGGGTCGGTGCTGACAGCGACGGCGGCTTCACCACCTTCCCAGAGCGCGATGCGGATTTCGGGGTCTGCGAGTGTAGAGTGAGCGGCAATTCGCTCCGCGATAATACGTGGAGAGTCTTTGCCAATGACTTGGCGGACGAAGGGATGGTCAACGCCGAGAACTTCACGAAGTTTTTCTAGTGACCACGAAAGGCGCAGCATTTCGTAGTCCTTGTACATCGGCCGATTGGCAGCGATCCGTTGCCGAATCGCAGGCAGCTGCGCATCGGCATAACCATCGAGACGTTCATCTGCGGGTTTGGTGCGTTCAGCTGCGCCGCGCACAAGGCGACGGGCATTGCCCATCAGCTCGGAGCGAAAGCCGAATCCGGCTTCGATCATGAAGTATTCGCGAAAGAGTCCCTGCAGTGTGATGTTGGTCGCATCAATGATTTTCCAGGTATCGCCTACGGATTTCTGACGAGCAGGATCTGCCGTGACCCACGCCTTGAGCTCCTGCTCGCTGATTGCCTTGTTCGCCAGAACATCCTGTGCCGCGAGCGCCAGTTGTTCACCACGCTGGGCCTTGATTCTGTTTTCGAGCATGGTGAGGTCACTCAAGGCGATGCGCTGTTGCTCGGGATTTTCTTGCGAGAAGCGTGTGAGCAGTCCCCGATACTCGTAGTCCAATGCTTGGTGAAAAGGCAGCAGATGATCCCGTCGAAACTGCAGCTGCGAGACGGTGAGCAGCCGTTCGGTCGCGCCTGGGTGTCCGAGGGTCATGACCAGTTCACCTTCATCGGCGCCTTGTTCACGAATCGGGAAGTGGATGCGTGACTTCAGAGGCCTGCCGTTGTCGTAAACACGCAAGAGCCCCATGTCGAGGTTAAAACGCGGGAAGTTGAAATTGTCGGGGTCACCACCGAAAAAACCGGTTGCATATTCCGGCGCGAACACCAGGCGAACATCCTGGAACCGCGCATAGCGATACATTTGCACGATGGCCCCCTGGTAGAGCTCGACGATGTCACAGCGGATCTTGTCAGCCTGCTTCCCCGCGCAGTCATTTTGCAATCGGGAGAAGGTGGCCTTACGCGCCTCACTGAACGCGGCACCTTGAAGACCTTGCGTGGCTGAATTCACTTCCGCGGTGACATCACGGGTGGTTTCGAGCCGATTGACCTCCATGCCAGGACACTGCCGTTCTTGCGCGTGACGGCGAGCCGTGAAGCCGTTGTCCACGAGATTTTCTTGTGGCGACGAGAGGGCCTGAACACAACCGACGATGCAGTGGTTGTTTGTCAGTACCAATCCGTTACCCGATACAAAGCTGCCTGAACAACCGGCGGCGAGGCGCACCGTCCCCTGCATCGCTTGGTTGACGAATCTTTGATCGGGATCAAACCCGAACTTCGTGCGAAGGGATTCGCGGGGAAGGTTGTCGAGGGTCCACATGCCCTCGTCGGCGTGGATGCTGGCTGATACGAAGAGGACGAGTGGCAAGAATCGCAAAAAGGTAGGCAGCATGGTTTTGGAGGTGTTTGACGAGGTGGTCGCATCCTAATCGTTTTGACTCTGACCACACAGGGTCCAGTACTATCTCATGCAGAGTGCGAATCAGGAGAACAAGGCATGCAGAACTTCAAAGGCAAAACCGCGGTGGTGACGGGTGCGGCAAGTGGCATCGGCAAAGCCGTCGCGACGCGTCTCGCGGCCGAGGGCATGAACGTGGTGCTCGCTGACATCGAACAGACGGCCCTTGATCGGGTGGTGTCGGAACTTAAGGCTGCAGGGCGAAGTGTCTTTGGTGTGCGTACGGATGTCTCGAAAGCCGAGGCCATCGAGCACCTTGCGCGTGTGACCACAGAGACCTTCGGCGCGATTCATCTGGTGCACAACAACGCTGGTGTGGTCACTGCGGGGCGCGCAGAACAACTCTCCATCGCAGATTACGAATGGGTGCTTGGTGTGGATCTCTGGAGCGTGATTCACGGCGTACGGACGTTTCTGCCACTGCTCGAAGCGAGTGGTGAAGGTCATATGATCAATACGGCGTCTACTGCCGGGTTGATGGCGTCACCGAACATCGCGCCGTACAACATCGCCAAGTTCGGTGTAGTCGCATTGACCGAGACGGTGGCGCGAGAGCTGGAAATGCGCAATTCGCCGATTGGTGTGTCGGTGCTCTGCCCAGGAGCGATCAACACCCAGATCGTGTTCAGTGACCGCAATCGGCCGCAAGCTTCAGCGGAGCACCATCAAGACAGCGTGGAGGAACAGCAGTTCAAGCAGCGGGCGGGTGGGTTACTCGCCAATCAAGGCATGGCCCCGGAGCAGGTGGCTGACATGATCGTGAACGCGGTCCAGTCAAAACAGTTTTGGATCCTCACCCATCCCGACTGGAAGCGCGTGATGCGACGGCGAGTCGATGCGATGTGTGACACGGATAGTTTGATTACAGATTTTGGCGGCTGAGGTCACGGAGAACGGACGACGAAGAAGACGTACCCGTAGCTGCCTGCGGAGGATTCGAAGATACGGATTTCCTGCTCGCTAGCAGCGAGTACGGCTTCAGCCTCAGCATTGCCGGCGTGTTGTTTGCGAAGCAGATCGATGTTGGCTTGCATAGGCCTGTAGTACTCATCCGTCCAGGCTGACGTCGGCAGGACGAAGTCACCGAGTAACTTGTAGCCATTTGCCGCGACGGTCTGCCGACGCGCGTCGAGTGTCGTCATATCGGGATATGCGGTCCAAAAATCGATCGCCGCTTGTGGCCTGTCTTTCTTCAACCACACCAGATCACTCACCGCCAGAAGGCCACCGGGCTTAAGCAGTGCCTTCCACGCTTGCAGCGCCGCTTCGAAACCCATGATATAGACGGCGGCCTCACACTAAAGAAGATCAAAACTCTTGGGCTCGAAAGGCAGTGCCTTCATGTCCGTACGTCGAGTGCGGATACGGCCGTCCAACTCCGCCGCCTTCGCGCGCTGCTGCAATTCATCAAGATACGGCTGATGGGCATCAGCGCCCGTGAGTTTTGCCTCAGGCAACAGCGCTGCGAGGTGGAGTGTATGCATGCCTGGACCACAACCAATGTCGAGCACATCGATGGCGCCTTTGAGGCCCGTCATCTCAAGCGCTTGTGCCGTGGTAGCCCGACTGCCGGGCGCTTGTCGCGGCAATCCGTCATGGATGGCAAAAAACAGATCACGCGCGAAGGATGATGTGGTCATGCAGAGCTCAGGCGGAAGACAAAAGTCAGCGAGTGTAAGGGTTAACCCCATCCCCCAGAAACCGGTTGTTCTCTTCGCGAATCGCAGCGGCGACATCGTCTTAGAGAAACGGCAGGAAGACGTAACGTGTACCGCGACGAATAGGTTTCACGGTATGCAGCAAAGAACAGGAGAACACCACAGCGCCACCGGCGCCGGTGCGATAGGTGCGTCCCCCGAATTCTGGGAAGCCGAGCTCCGCCCCTTCGTAGTCCTAGTTCAGGTTCATGCTGAGTGCGAAGCGACGATGCGCAGTACCCTTGGTGGTGTTGTCACGGTGTGGTTTGAAATGGCCGCCGTGGTGTTCGGAATAGCCGGCGACAATGTACCGTTCCATACGTGTGACATTGAATTGAAAGGCCTTGCGAATCTCCGGCACGACTCGACGGATCACTCGTTGTTTGAGGGTGTTGATCAACGCCTCATCGTCGATGCCTACATCGCGCCGTTGTTTGTGCGCGTGATCAATCGCCGCAACGGTGAGCCCCTCCTGCTCACGCATGAACCCTGAGTCTTCCGGCTGTGAGGCGTGATAGAGATCGATGAGCCTTTGGCAGAGCTCCGGCTCAAACACGTTTGGCAGGAGAAGTATGGGTGCAGGAATCTCGATACCGGCATGGTGAGAAGGTGGCGGCAGTTCCTTCAATCGCCGCAAGAGTTCGGCGTGATCTGATCCATCTTCTCGAAGTGGCAGGCGAGCGACGACACGCATGGCGGGATCGAGCACGATCCACTGGCGCCGATACGGGATACCGGTTGAAACCGGTTGTTGGCTTCGCGGGCACGCGCCATAGAGACGACTGATGGTGAGGTCCGCGTCGAAGAAATACCGATAGCCGGGATACCGCTCCTTGAGTCGCCCCAGAGTTTCGTCGGCCGGGTCAATGCTGATGCCGAAGAACGAGGCGTGATCATCGTCGAACAGCGTTGCAGCATTGAGCACAGCCTGGAGAGCAGCCTGCGCGCGGGGATGCTATGTGGAGCCGAAGAAACACAGGACGAGGTAACGTCCCGCAGCGGTATCGATGGCGTAACGGGGATTCACCGGACTGCGCTGGTGAAACCACGGCGCGGGATCGCCGCGGCGCAGCTCAACGTACTCGTCTGCAGGGCCATCCACAGGTTTCGAATCCACTCAGATTTCCTCAAGGAACCAGACACGGAGTAGCTGAGAAAGTGTAGTTCGTCGGTTGTCGCTTACGAAGCCGGGGACTTAGGTGTCCACGGATACTTCGCGTCAGGCCCGAGAAAGTCGTCAAACAGAATGCGCTCGAAGAGTTCGAAAGCCGCCGTTTTGGGATGTGCAGGAGAGGTCGCCATACAGAAGTACCGGGTCGGCATCTGCACGATGCCGGTCAGGATCGCGAAGTCTTCTCGCAGGGCCGCGAAGTTCGGGTCCGGATTATGGTGTACGTGCCAGGCATTGCTGTGCCTGATGAGAGATCGGATCAGATAAGGACTGTCGGTGACGTAGTGCGGTTGCATCATCAGTCCGTTGGCCGCATAACGCTGCGCCACTTGGAAGTGGTGCACGTCGACACTTTCCGGGACCAGCAGCGGCCAGGCAAACACGTCGATTTCGGTGGGCTGTTCAAGGTGGGTGAGTGGATGATCCTTGCGCACCATGCAGCCGGAATGGAACCGGCACAGACGCGTGACCTCCAGTTCCTTCCATCGTTCGAGATAGGACGAGGCGCCGAGAATAGCGTTGAGCTCACCGGCGACCAGGCGTGGGCACAACGTCTCTGCGGACCCCGCCACGATTTCCACGCGAATCGCGGGATGATCTTTGGCCAGCGTTCTCAGCGAGTGCAGGGCGTTCTGAATGTCCGTTCCTGGGGCAGACCCGATCCGCAATCGGCCGTTGATGGCCTCAACCCCGTCCCGCATTTCCACCACCAGATCATCCACGTCGGCGAGGATACGTTTGGCGTGTTGAACGAATCGTTGTCCGGCATCCGTAAGTCGCATGCCACGAGGCATCCGATGAAACAGCCGGACGCAGAGTTCTTCTTCCACCTCCGCGATGCTTCGGGTGACAGCGGGCTGTGTAAGACCGAGGGTTTCAGCAGCGAGGGTAATTGCTTCTGCCCGTGCCACTTCGACGATGTAACGCATTCGACGTAAATCTATCTGGTGTTTCATAGGCTTGACGTCATGCCTCCCGCTTATTGGCTTGAGTAGAGTACGGCGCAAACCGAATGGCAAGCGGGATTGCGATAACCGGAAAGATCGAGGCTTGGTCATCCCATGGTTAAAAAGGCATGTGTCTCTCACAAGTGCTATGCGTGTTTGGCATGGCGACTGCCGAAAAAGTAATTTGTCTCGACAGGAGGTACAGCAGCAGTCTCTGTGACGGGAGGGGCCCCGGTTGTCACCGACCGGTTGCATGGCCTGGTGCCCCTGGGAATCCAGACGTTGGGGAGAAACACCATGAAGCAGCGAAAGCTGACGCGGGCCATTGTGATGGCGTCCGCGTCGACAGCGTTGGGGCTGTTACCCGCCACTTCCATTGCGGAAGAGGCGGACAACAGTGGCCGTCGTCAGATCGAAGAAATCACCGTCACCGCTGAAAAGGTCGAGTCGACGGTTTCCGATACCTCCATTTCCATTACGGCGTTTGATGGCGCGATGCTCGAAGACTTTGGTCTGCAAGGCGCGGACGACCTGATGGACTTCACACCGGCGACGACGCGAGACGAATACGACGTGCGTATTCGGGGTGTGGGTCGAAACTTCCGCGCCCTCGGTGGTGACCCGGGTGTCGCGACTTATTACAACGGCATCTATTCACCTGACTTCGGTATCGCCGCCTCTGAGAACGCGCTCTACGACCTCGAACGTGTCGAAGTGCTGCGTGGCCCACAAGGGACGCTCTACGGGCGCAACTCCGTCGGTGGCGCCATCAACTACGTCACCAAAAAGCCGAGTTATGAGCCGGAAGCAGAAATCCGCACTCAATTCGGACGATATGCGACCCAAGAGTATTACGGCATGTTGTCGGGTCCGCTGCTCGATGATCGGCTCGCTACCCGTGTGACGGCGGTGAAACGGGATCGCAACGGTTCGCAAAAAGGCAAAGGGTTCGCGCCTGATGTGAACTCCATTGATGACCAGAACCTGGCGTTGTCGTTGCAATGGGACATTACCGACACGTTCTCCTGGTACATCCGTGGCAATGACCGCAAATCCGATCGTCGCATCGGCAGTGGTTTGTTGATCGATGAAGGTTTTGCCCCGAATCGTGGAGTTCGCAGCACCAATTTGCCGGTATTTGGTGTGACCACTCGGGGCGGTACGGTGACCGCCGGAACACCTGGCGCGATGTCGTTCTTCAACCCGCGCACGGGTCTGAACATATTTGCTGCGCCCAATCGACCGGGCCTCGATCCCGTGGGATTCCCTTACGCCCCCAATCCGGCATTTGGTCGTAACCCCGATCAGATTCTTCCGGTAGGCAGCAGTTTCAAAGATCCTGACCGTGGCACGCAGGTCAACGACGACGGCAACTGCGACCAATACCCCTACACACGCTGTAACAGTAACCACGAACTCTTCGACCACACGTCGTTCTCCAGTGAAATGAACTGGGAAATCAACGACACCATGGCGCTGAAGTACCTGTACGGTTATCAGACGTTTGATTACACGTTCAATCAGGACATCGACTATGTCGATTCCGGATTCAGCGCGTATCGACAAACGGTGCTCGAGAGTGTGTACAGCTACTCCCATGAACTGCAGCTCGACTGGGCTATTGGGGACCGATTGACGGCGACGTCAGGTGTGTACTGGTTTAAGGAGCAACGCAATCAGGATTACAGCCTGACCAACAGCACGGCGCGGTTCATCCAACCGGCGAATTACGGCGCATTGGATACCCGGGTTGGATTCCTGGGTGGTGCGAGCATCACCGATCTGTTGTTCGCATCTTCACCCCTCGGTGCCAATCAGCACGCCCGGCTTGGATCGGCGCCGGTGGGTAAGAGCAACTTTGGCCGATGGCTCGGTGATGAAAGGGGTGACGTGTACGAACACCTGAACCAGGTCGACAACGAAGCTTTCGCGGTTTACACGCAAGGCACTTTCGAGTTCAACGAAAAACTCGCGTTGGTTGCCGGTCTGCGTTACGCGAAGGACAAGAAGGCCGCTGAGGAAGTACGTGGCGGTTACTTCGAACTCGACATCCCCTGGGCTGCAGGATTCATGGGTTTCATTCCGGGCGGCACGTTCCCCAACGGCGGCCTTACGTTGCTCGGTGCGACCAACGTGTCCATGGGTGCGGCAACCCGTACCGGCAATCCAGCAGATCCACTGCGTCCTGTCTGCGCCATTGATGATGGCAACTGCGCGCGACCTCTACGTCTCGCTGGCGGGGTGCCCATCAGCTACAGCAGCAGTGTAAAAGGCGACGATTCGTGGGATGACATCAACTTCCGCGTCAACCTCGACTGGACACCCACGGACGACATCCTGATGTACTTCTCGGTGACCACGGGTTATCGCGCCGGTGGTTATCAGTTGGGTGTGACCGATGCCCGGGACAATCCCCGTGATGCCAACGGCCTGCCACTGCCGGGCACGCTGTTGACCCCGCTCACCTACGACAAAGAAACCATCACGGCCTATGAAATCGGCTACAAGGGTTTCCACTTTGATCGCACCGTGCAGATCATCGCGTCGATCTACCAGTACGACTACAAGGGTTACCAGGACCGGATCGATATCCTCGATGAAACCCGTGGTCGTTCGGTGGATGTGGTGATCAACGCCGACAAGGCCATTAACCGTGGCTTTGAAATGGAAGCGTTGTGGTATCCCACGCAGGACCTGACTATCGGAGCGAACTACAGTTATACCGATGCGTTCTACGATTCGAGCTTCATTCTCATCGACACCGGCAACCCGGAGTTCCCGCTGACGGTCTTTGGAGGGGTGTCACTCACCAACCCGAACAACAGCTTCCTCACCCATGACGTGAAGGGTGATCAACTCAAGGGCATTCCGGAGCACAAGGCAACGGTGTGGGCGAACTACGACATTCCTACCGACATGGGTGTGTTCAGCGTTCGTGGTTCGTATTCCTACACGGGCGACTATGTGCAGCGTGGCATCAATTCGAAGTACGACCTGTTGCCAGAGCGTTTCCGCATGGATCTCTCCGGTCAGTGGGTGTCGCTTGACCGTGACTGGACCGTGCGTGTCTTTGTGGACAATGTCTTCGACGAGAAGAACTTGCGCTCCATCAGCCCGGGTTCTCAGGACAACAACTTCCGCACCACCGGTTCGGAACTGTATCCACGGTACTACGGTGTCGATATCAAGTACCACATTGGTGGCTAACGCCGCCGTTCACGAAGGAGGGCCGCTGGTGCGGCCCTTTCTTTTTGTGCGGTTAAAATTTTCCCCCGGACGTTGCGCCTACAAAGCAACGTTGAGAACCGGCATCATCCACCTGATGAAAATGGAGATGAGCACATGACCCCACGCAAGCGAGTCGCGTTCCAGTTACCACGACAAGCTTACAACCAGACCGTCGAACAACGCTTTGCGCTAGAACTTGAAGCGCTCGCACCCATCGCCGACATCGTTGAAGTACGCGCCGATACCCCGGCGGAATTTGCGGCGGGAGTGAAAGACGTTGACGCGATCATCACTTCCTGGGGGTTGCGCATTGACCAGCAGGTGATCCGTTCCATGGAGCAGTGTGTCGTCATTGGTGTCGGCAGTGTCGGCGTCGATATGGTCGACATCGCTGCAGCCACCGAGGCAGGCATCGTCGTGACCAATGTCCCCGATGTGTTTATCGAAGAAGTCGCCGACTACGCGATGATGTTGCTGCTCAACGTATCTCGCCTCACACCGATGATGGTGCGCATGGCGAAAGATGGCGACTGGTATCAAGCGCGTCCACAACTCAGCTTGATTCCTCGCGTGTACGGTCAAACCCTTGGACTCTTTGCCTTTGGCAATGTCGCACGATGCACGGCGCGGCGCGCTCAAGCATTTGGTTTGCGTGTGATCGCTTGTGATCCTTATGTCAGTGAACTTGAGATGAGTGCACTCGGTGTTGAACCGGTCAGTTTCAACGAGCTGCTCGAACGCAGTGACTTCCTCTCAATTCACGCACCCCACAATGCCGAAACGGAACATGCCATCAATGCGCAGGCGTTTGCCCGGATGAAGTCTTCGGCGATTGTCATTAACACGGCGCGTGGTCCGATCATCGATGAGAAAGCGCTTATCGAGGCGTTGCGCAACAAGACCATCGCTGGCGCCGGGCTCGATGTCCTTGAACAGGAACCGCCAGCAGCCGACAACCCGCTGCTGACCATGGAAAACGTGGTGGTGACACCTCATGTCGCGTCCGCCAGCACACGTATGCGACCGGAAACCCGTCGTCGCGCTGCGCGTGAAGTGGCACTGGTGCTCAGAGGCAAATGGCCCATGAGCTGTGTGAACCCGACGGTGTTGCCACGCGTTTCGCTGGAACGCTGGCAACCCTATCCCATGAGTCGTGGACCCAATCGCTGATGCAGTCGTTCGCAGGCAAGACGGCTGTGGTCACTGGTGGTGCGGCTGGCATTGGCCGCGCACTGGTGGAGCGATGCCTTACTGAAGGAATGAACGTGGTGATCGCCGATGTGGAAGTGCCGGCGCTCGAGGCCACGCTGGATGCGCTGCACTCATTCGGCAGTCGTGTCTGTGGCCGACGTGTTGATGTAAGTCAGGCGGAGGAGGTTGAAGCGCTGGCGCAGTTCGCACGTTCCACCTTTGGTGATATCCACCTGCTCTTCAACAATGCCGGTGTCGGTGCCGGCAACACCGCCTGGGAATCGACGCTCAAGGACTGGACCTGGGTCATGGGCGTCAACCTCTGGGGCGTCATTCACGGCATCAGCAGATTTGTGCCTGACATGCTCACGCACGGAGAACCCGGTTACGTGATCAACACGGCCTCCATTGCTGGCCTTGTACGTGGCCATCACAGCGCCGCCTACGCGACCACCAAACATGCGGTGGTGGCGTTGTCTGAGCAGCTGCAAGTGGAGTTTGAACGCACTGGCGCGAAGCTCGCCTGTGCTGCGCTGTGTCCGAGTTGGGTGAACACACGCATCAACGAAGGTGGACGCAACCGTCCCGGGCATCTACTTAACCCCGATGCCAATCGTCCCGTCACACCGGAGATGCAGCGTCATTGGGAAGAGATCCAGGCCGCGGCGGCAGAAGCCACGCCGCCGAGTGTCATTGCAGATTTTGTCTTCGAGGGGATGCGTGCGGGTAAACACTACCTGATGCCCCATGCCGAATCGAAAGCCTGGGTGGAGCGTCGGTTCGAGGGCATTCTTCGCGACTATTGAGAGGAGGCGATCATGCTGAAAACGATCGACATCTGGAGTGAAGGTACACGCATGAGCGCGGATCTCTTTATCCCGGATGACCATCAGGAAGGCCAGCGCCGACCGGCAATTCTGCTCTGTCATGGATGGGCAGGGCCGAAGTCGCATCTCTCCAGAACCTGGGCGCCGTTTTTCTGCAAGGCAGGTTTTGTCTGTCTGACTTTTGACTACCGTGGCTGGTACGAGAGTGATGCGCGGATCGCGCTGCAAGCGCCACAACCCACACCTGATGCTGACGGCTTTGTTACGGTGCGTGGCAAACCCGTGCGTGAAGTCGTCGACCCGCTTGATCAGAACCGTGATATCTACAACTGCATTCACTGGCTGCTCGAACAGCCGTGTGTGGATACAGAACGATTTGGCTTGTGGGGCTCCAGTTTTGGTGGTGGCCATGTCATTCATGTCGCTGGGCACGATCCACGCGTGAAAGCGGTCGTCAGCCAGGTCCCTGGCATGGGCCAGGCGCCGGATGCCCATGGATTTACCCACATGGGTCCCGAAGGGCAATCCGCAGGCGCAGCGCTGACACGCGCTGAACTGACCCAGGTGCCGAGGCCAGCAGGTATGCCCGAATCACTCAAAGGTGCCGGAGATTCCCGCACGCTCTGGCTTTATCACGCCCGCCGTGCGGCTAGCCACATTCGTGTGCCGACACTGATCATCGATCAGGAACTCGAAGAGTATGGTGGCCGGGAGAACTCTGGCCTGGCCGCGAAGAATGCCATTCCGGAAGGCACGATCGTGCAGTACCACGTCTTTCCCGGAACCCACTACGACATCTATGACAAGAACTACCGGCAGAGTGCCGAGCTTGCGCGGGACTGGTTCCTCCGGTATCTGTGACTTGCAGCTTTCGAGGGGAGCCAGTTTGTTATGACAAATACGCCCACGGGATATCCGCTTGCCGGACTTAAGGTACTCGACTTTTCGCGGGTATTGGCCGGACCATTTGCGGGCCGGATGCTCTGTGATCTCGGCGCGGATGTCGTGAAGGTCGAGCCCCCCGACGGTGACATCACCCGTATCTGGGGGCGGGTCAAAGGTGGCGTGCCGGGTTATTACCACCAGCAGAATGCCGGCAAACGCAACATCTGCATCGACCTGCGCGCTGCCGGTGCAACAGAACTGGTCTTTGATCTCGTGCGCCAGGCCGACATCCTCATCGAAAATTATCGACCGGATGTGATGCCACGCCTCGGCTTCGGGTTTGCTGTGCTGCATGACATCAACCCGCGCCTGATCATGTTGTCGATATCCGGCTTTGGTGCCGGTGGCCCTGAATCCCATCGTCCTGCCTACGCACCGGTGATCCATGCGGAAGCAGGACTGATCGATCGGGCCATGCGACGCGGCAATATACCCGCGCGGGATTTGCCGTTGTCTGTCGCGGATACCAATGCCTCGCTGCATGGCCTCGTGGCCGTGTTGTCTGCGGTCATCCAAAGACAGCACACGGGACTTGGGCAGCATGTTGATCTCGCGATGATTGACGCAACGCTGGTCACCGATGATCAGGTGCACTTCGACCTCGAAGATTCCGAAGATACTGGCCCATTACGCAACGACTATTACCAAACCGGTGCGGGGCTGATCCTCGTTTCCGGTGACTTTCGTGCGGTGTACAACGGACTTGTCGAGCAACATGGTCTTGTCGATCCGGTAGAACCAGGCATGGACAAGGATCAACGCATTGCCGCACGTCGCGCTGCGGTAGAAGCGTTTATGGCGGCACTGCCCGATCGACGCGCAGTCGAAGCAGCCATGGCGAAGATGAACATTGCGTGGGGTGACGTGCGTGCGCCATCAAGCGTCGGCGAGCAGGCCACCGTCGCCTTTCGCAAGAGCATCGTCCAGATCGATGACCGCGAGGGTGGGACCCGTCCCGTGCCGCAATCACCGTATCGGTTTTCGGGTGCGAAGGCCGGTGTTCGAGGTCCAGCGCCCCATCGCGGAGAGCACAACGCTGAAGTCCTGAAGGATTGGCTCGGTATCCATGCAGCCGATGTCGATGCGTTGCTCACTCGGGGTATCCTGCATCGCGATGACAAGACACTGACCTGACCCATCCGCGGTCGGACAAAAAGAACTTTGGGGAAATCATGACCGATAAAGACCGCAGTGGTGCGGAGAGCCTCGTGCAGACGTTTGTCGACGCCGGAGTGAACGTGTGTTTCGCGAATCCGGGGACTTCGGAGATGCACTTCGTTGCGGCACTCGATTCCAATCCGGACATGCGATGTGTGCTTGGCCTCTTTGAGGGCGTGGTCACCGGGGCTGCGGATGGTTATGCCCGGATGAAAGGTATGCCGGCGTCGACACTGCTGCACCTGGGTCCTGGTCTCGGTAATGGTCTCGCCAACCTG